>CAMAWS010000097.1 GCA_945861845.1 Candidatus Sulfopaludibacter sp. SbA3
GGGGGGCCGCATGGCGCTTTCACTGACCATGTGGAGGACGCGGGACGATTGCCTGAAATATCACTGCAGCCGGTCGTACCGTCAATTTGTTGCGAAAACTCAGCACCTGCTTGTGGGTGAGTTTGTCGTCAAGATGTTCAAGGACCACAGCATTCATGGCGAGTAGCCTGCAATGCTGTTCACTGAAGGAATCTCTTGCGGTAGCGGCGGTCCATGATCGCCGCTACCGCCCTGTCGTTCCCGCATCAGTCGCGGCTATTTTCCTTCCCCCTGCGGTACTGGCGGAAGTCGACATTACAGTTATGACGCCGCAGGAAATCCATGAACCTCTTGTAGTCGGAATCGGGCATCTTGAACAGATTAACGAGTCTTCGATAGCTTCCGCCGGTTTGCTGCAGGCCCTGCCGGATCATCATTTCAACATGGTGCCTGGTGATCGTCCTGTCCGCGAGGGGACGGGCGACCGACTCCCAGAAATTGGATTTGATCGTGGTATCGAGGTCTTCGTTTCGATGCGCTTCCGACGGCAGAACGAGGTCGCGTTCTTCGATTTCCGCGCCCGCTGCGATGTATACGCAGCTCTCAACGATGCTCTGCAGTTCACGCACGTTGCCAGGAAAGCTGTAGCCCTGCAGCTTGACCATTGCGCCTCCCGAGATCGTCTTCCGCCCCTGGAGAATGTGTTCGACCAGCAGCGGAAGATCTTCAAGACGCTTGCGGAGCGGCGGCACCTGAATGTGAAACACGTTCAGCCGGTAGTAGAGGTCTTCCCGGAAGTCTCCTTTTCGCACAAGCGTGCTCAACTCGCAGTTCGTGGCGGCAACCACACGCACATCGATGTTGCGCGAGGCGATATCGCCAAGGCGGCGTACTTGCTTCTCCTGGAGCACGCGAAGCAGCTTTGCCTGAAAACGCCGCGAAGTATTCGCGATCTCATCAAGGAATATCGTGCCGCCATCGGCTTCTTCGAAGAGCCCGGGTTTGTCGATAACCGCCGTGGTAAAAGCTCCGCGGCGATACCCGAACAGTTCGCTCTCGATCAGATCTTCCGGCAGGGCGCCGCAATCGACAGCGACGAACTTCCCCCCGTGCGTCTCAGCGCGCTCGTGCACTGCCCTTGCGACGAGTTCCTTGCCCGTGCCAGTTTCGCCGGTTATCAGTATCGCGCCCGTCACTCTTGCGGCGGCGCGGATCCTTTCAAACATTCGAAGCATCAATTCAGTTTTGCCAATCATGGTTGGTATAGCCGCTATTTCCGGAGAATGGTCACATGAACTTCACGCCCATGCAGATTCGCACGATCGTTCGCGCCATAACGAAGCAAACCGGAACACCATTACACGACGAGGATCTCGAGCAGGAAGCAGCTCTCAGGGCAGTCGAAGCCTTCGGCAGGAATCGAGTTATCGAACACCCGCGAGCCTTCCTGACAAAGATCGTCAGGGACGCGGTCCATGATCACTGGCGCCGGAGACGTCCTTCGGAAAACATAGACACCATCGATCAGCGCCTGCTTTCAGAGTCGCCCGCATTCGAGGAACTGATCGACAAAGGCCGGAGGGCGCAAATGCTGCACCGTGCGATACAGCGTCTCTGCCCGCGAAAACGCAGCCGGTGGCAGCTCTTCTACGAGCAGGATCGTTCGATCCTGGAAATTGCCCGCGACCAGGGCCGCACGATCTCGGCAGTCAAGATGGATCTCCTGAGAACCCGGCATGAGCTTGCGCGAATCCTCGCTCGCACCAGCATCACGGCGAATACCCAACGCTAGAGTCGCCGGATCCGCGGCCTGGTTGCCACACCAGTCATGTTCGCCATGGCGGGACTGGCGCTCGCTGAAGCCTTCGTCACAAAGAACCGTTGACTGCGGCATGTCCTCCGTGTAATTTTTCGTATCGAAACCCAAGGAGGGTTCCTCATGCGAAGGATCGCAGCCGGAATTTCTGGCCGTTTATTCCCGACGTTTCTTGTGCTCGCCACGCTGACGCTTTTCTCTGTTCACCTTGTAGCGGGACCCAGGACTGGCCTGATCGTCAAGCTGAAACCTGGTTCGGATGCCGCGCGCCTGGTCGGCAGGCACGGCCTCACGGTAAAGAAGTCCGTCACGCGCGGAAGCAGTTCGTTGCTTGTTATCAACACAGCGAATGCGAAGTCGTTGAGAAGCACCCTCATAATGGATGCTGAAGTCGAGTACGCCGAAGAGGACGTCGCGTTTCCGCTGGATGGTGGCGAAACCGTGCTGCCGATGGACGGCGGCGAGACGGTACTCCCTATGGGACCGGCAAACCCTGCGACTTCAGATCAGACCATATGGGAACTTCTGGATGGCGGCGAAACGGTGTTGCCGATGGAAGAACGGGAGATCATCAAGGCAGCATATGCTGCATTGGCAAAAATGGTAACGCCCAGCGAGCGCCTGCTTGTACAGCCAGCGTTCCGCAAGATCGGGCTTTATCCATCGGTGTCTCGAGCAACCGGCCGCGGCGTCATCATTGCCGATCTGGATACGGGAGCCGACACGTGCCATCCGGCGCTTCGCGGCGTCGTGACCTGGTCGTTTGTCGATGAAACCAACACGCCTGAAAACTGCCCGACTTCCGCTACGGCGAAAGTGCCGGGCTATGGCCACGGAACCGCCGTCGGAAGCCTGATTCGCTCCGTGGCGCCTGAAGCGACGCTTTGGTCGTTGCGGGTTTTCGACAGCTCCGGGACCGCACTCATCTCCGACATCTATGACGCAACCGTGTTCGCGGTCGACCGCGGGGCGAAAGTCATTAACATGAGTTTTGGAACGACGACGAAATCGGAGACCCTGCAGGATGCCGTGCAGTACGCCCGTGAACGGGGCGTCACGGTGGTTGCATCCGCGGGAAACAGCAACCTCGAGCCTCTCATGTACCCAGCCCGTTACAGTGAAGTGAAGGGTATAACAGCGACGAACAGCGAAGACCTTAAGGCCACTTTCTCGAACTTCGGTGGCGAGGCGTTTGCGGCCGCTCCCGGCGTCAAGATGTGGGTTGCGTATCCGAACTACCAGTTGACCATGGTTTCCGGCACTTCATATTCATCGCCGCTGGCCGCTGCGGAAGCGGCCCTCGTGATTGACGCGCTTCAGCGCCAGTATTCCTGGCACAGCTACGACAATGTTCACTACGCGATGAGGCGGGGCACCATCGACATCAACCGGTTGAACCCGCTCTATTACAACAAGCTCGGCAAAGGCCGCATCTATATCCCGTGGGCCCTGGATTGGACGGCCTTCAGCACCGGCAGCACAACGAACTAAGCAACCAACCGGCAGCGCTCGGCGATGCCGGTTTCAACCTCGACTAAAGGAGCAGCAAATCCTTTCTTTCCTGCCGTCCGGAAATTGCTACAATTACGAGACGCGCCCGTAGCTCAGATGGATAGAGCGTTGGTCTCCGAAACCAAAGGTCGGACGTTCGACTCGTCTCGGGCGCATTTCACAAGACTTGGAGCATTTCGACACATTGACCTAGTCTTCGTGCGGTTCGTCCGACTGCACTGAGCCAAAGATCGAGCCCGTCTTGCCTTCCGTTTCGTCGATAACGTCTTCGGGTTTTGGCGGAAAGAAAAGAGAGGCGGCGATTGTCACTGCCAGCGTGACAACGATCACGCCCAGCGATGCCAGAATCGGGACATGAAAGAAATCGACTGCCACCATTTTCACTCCGACAAACGTCAGGATGACGGCCAGGCCGTATCTCAGGTACACGAAGCGGTGGACAATTCCTGCAAGCAGGAAGTACATGGATCGGAGTCCGAGAATCGCGAACACATTCGAGGTGTACACGATGAACGGATCAGTGGTTACCGCAAAGATCGCAGGAATCGAATCCACGGCGAATACAAGATCGGTAAACTCTACCAGCAGCAGAACCAGAAATAACGGGGTTGCGACCGTAAAGCCCGCCTCCTTCGTAAAGAACCGCTGACCGTGATATTGGCTCGTAACACGCAGTAATCGCCGGGCGCTCCGCATCACGATATTTTGCTCGGCATCGAATTCCTCATCCTGCCGGATGGCCATCTTTACGCCAGTAAAAATGAGAAAGGCGCCGAAGATGTACATGATCCAACCAAACCTGGCAATGAGCATCGCGCCCATGCCGATGAAGACACCTCGCATAATCAGGGCGCCGATGATGCCCCAGAAGAGCACTCTGTGCTGGTACTTGCCGGGGATGTTGAAGTACGAAAAGATCATCACAATCACGAAGATGTTGTCTACCGATAGCGATTGTTCGATCAGGTAACCCGTAAGGAAGAGCAGCGCGGTCTCGCCGCCATAGAAGAATAAAAGTCCTCCTGCAAACAGGAGGGCTAGCGTCATCCAGACCAGCACCCAGTTGAAAGCCTCTTTCGGACGGACAACGTGCGCCGTACGATGAAAGACGCCAAGATCGAGGGCCAGCATACTGAGGACGAACGCGGTGAATGCGACGTAGAACCAGGGACTGACAGCCATGAGAATTTTGTCCTGCCTTCGATAGTTTGTACCTGCTGGGATCGCGTACAGATGAGGATAGGCGACCCTACGGCAAACGTTTGTTGTCGTAGTGGTCTCGCCTCATGAGGTGAATCATGGGACCGACCGAGGGCACTCGGATCTGCGATATGCCCTGTCTTGACGATCGGAGGCTTCGGCCAACTGGCCAACAGGCTACTCCCCACTAATCTCTGGGAGCGTATCAACCCGTGAGGAGACGGTCAATGATCCGTTTGGATCCGTTTGGAGCGTCTACCTCGCTGTCGCCGAAACAACACGCCGAAACAACACGGTTGGCTTGGGTAATAGTGTCCGCTTATACTGCTTCGGCAGTTCTGCAACTCAATAAGCGGTCGGGAGAGCGAGATGACATTCGTAGAGCGGTTATGGCGGCAACCCCAGAGCCTGTGGATTCGCAAAGCGCTTTTCCAGATTCACCTGTGGACGGGCATTGCAGCCGGTCTGTACATGTTCATTATTGGCGTTACCGGCAGCTTCGTTGTTTTCCGCGCTGAGCTGTTCGAACTGTGGTCTCGGCCACCGATGGTTGTGAATAACCCCCCGGGCCCGCGCATGACGGAGGAACAACTCAGGGCGGTAGCCGCGCAAAAGTATCCGCAATACAAAATCTCAGATTACTGGCAGTCCCCTAACCCTGCCCAGGCTGTCGATGTCTGGCTGGAAAACGACGAGTCCAAGGCGCAGCGGCTGTTGAATCCCTACACTGGTGAAGATCTCGGGGCCTCCACGCCAATTGGAGAGCGTTTTTTTTCCTGGATGCTGGACCTTCACGTCAATCTGCTGGCAGGCGAAAATGGCAGGATCGCAAACGCAGTGGGTGCTGTTCTCCTGATTCTGCTCACCATAACCGGAATCGTTATCTGGTGGCCTGGAGTTAAGAACTGGCGCCGCAGCGCGACTGTCGCCTGGAAGCCGAATTGGAAAGTGTTCAATTGGCGGCTTCACAGCGCACTGGGATTGTGGACTCTTCTTTTTGTGGTTGTCTGGGGTGTAACAGGACTCTACGTTTCATATCCATCGCCGTTCCACACGGCACTTGACTACTTTGATCCCATCGGCGAGGACTTCACCCAGGAGCGTCTGGGCGACGTCATTCTGCAATGGACGGCCAGGCTGCATTTCGGTCGATTTGCGGGCATTCCCGTGAAGGTTCTTTACGTCATTCTCGGCCTGGCGCCATCGGCGTTGTTCGTCACGGGTGCGGTGATGTGGTGGAACCGCGTGCTTCGTCCGGCGATCAGGCGCGTGGAAGAGACCGAATTGATACGTCCCGATGGCCTTGCCCTGAATACCCGCCGTCCATGACAGGCCGGCCATCACAGGCCCCTTATCGAGGAACTCAGGGACGCTATACGAGCACTGGAGAGGACGTGAAGCCAACGGTGTTCGCCAAATAAAACCTCGATGGAATCAAGCAGTTTCTTCCGAATGTCAGGTCACTCTTGATTCTATAAAACGCACGGCTTTTTTTCTTTTGCCGGTATGAGTTCTTCCTTATAGTGCGAGCAGTTTTCTCACGCGTAACGGTAAAGGAATGTGGCGCACACTATCTTCATTCTGGGAACGGACCCCCGGCAGTGCAAGGACCTGAAAGAGATCCTCCAGGAACGGATTACCGACCACATTGTCACAACTCACAACGAAGAGAATCTTCCGGCAATAACCGAATCGGACACAGTCATTATTACGGCTGAAGAGAAGAATACCGGTGTCCTCTACCGCCGCCTCCTCAACAAACTGGAAGAACAGGTACACCGCGCGGAACTGCTCAGCGAACTGATTCGCCTGTTCTCCTCCTCGCTCAAGATCAATGAACTGCTTGAACAGGTTGTATCCAAGTCCACCGACGTACTGGGCGATACATCATTTATCGTGCTTGCCGGCGATACGGGGGAATTGAAGCTGGAAGCCATCTACGACAGGGATCGAGAGCGGCTGGTCCGGATGCTGATATCGACCATCAACATGGCGCCCGATGGACTGAGCGGTAACCTGATTGCCGGCGTGATGAACGGTACGGCATTCAGGACGGTGCGGACTGCAAATACGCCCCCGCCGAGGATCAGCAATATAAGACTGAAGATGACCGCGATGTTGTAGCTGGCTGGAATCTGGGCGTGATCAGCTGCGACTACGTTCTGACTCTTCACCTGTTCATCATACCGTTTCAAAGCCGCTTCGGCGCCGGCCTCATCGCCTGACTTCGAGAGGGCTGTACGCAGGCCGTCCCAGCCCTGCGGGTTTGCCGGATCTTTCTCGGTCATTTTCCTGAATACTCCGGCTGCGCCCTTATAGTCGCCCGTCTTCAGCATCACACTGCCCAGGGAGGTCAGGGCGAACGGCTGGTCTGGAGACAATGCCACGGCACGGCGCGCCTCGGCCAGCGCGCTTTCAATGTCTCCCTTTACCAGGTAGAGAGACGTGAGGTTGCCTGCTATGAGCACCTTGCCCATCGTCCGGTAATAGACATTCATCCGGTCCTCGTTGCGCCGCGCTTCCTGGGTGAGCTCAATGCCTTTGTTCACGGCGCCGCGAACGTAGTAGTAGGAGCCCAGGCGCATCAGGATGTCCGGATTCTGGGGGAAGCGGGCACGGTGCAACTCCAGGAATGTGACTTCATCGTTCCACTCGGCGTTGCGCTGGATTGTCTTGAATCCCCACAGGACAGCCAGGGCGCCTACCACAAGCCACACCGATTTGCGCTTGTCCACCTCGCACAGGGCGGCAGCGGCGATGGCCAAGCCTGCGAACGCCGGATAAATACGGTGTTCGAAAATGAGATCCGGGAGCGGAATCAAGGTAACCGGCAAGAGCAGAACGAAGAACGTGAGAATTCCGAAACCAACTATTGGCCGGCGCTTCACAAGAAATATACCCAGGGCGATCAGGCCAATTACAAAGGTCCACTGAAAGGCAATCGTCCAGGTAAACGATTCGACGATGAAGAAATCGTAAAACAGGAACTGTTGCTCCGGCCAGGTCGAGAGCATGAGGTACTTCGTAAGAACGGCGCCCTGCGTCAGGAAGTAGCGATCCCACGCCACCCATGTGAGCGTTCCTGCGGAGCTTTGAAAGGCCCGCCACGCCGGATAAAAGATTACCAGTCCCAGCGGGGCAAGATACAAGGCACGCCGGACCAGGGAGCGCCCCTCGAAGAATACAATCTCGATCAACAACAGCCAGACAGGCAGGATGACAGCAGTTTCCTTGGTCAAACCTGCCGCCGCCGCGCTGGCCACGGTCGCAGCGAGCCAGTACCAGCCGTGCCCCTTGCGAAAGTGCACGTACGACAATGCGGCGAGAAGCATGAAGAGAGTGGCCAGTGATTCGAAGCGCTGGGTGATGTATGTCACCGCCTGGGTCTGGATTGGATGAACCAGGAAGAAGATTCCGGCAACTGCCGCCACCATGGTACGCGAGGTCAACGCCCGCGTTAAGGCAAAGAGCGCGGTTGCAGCCAGCGCATGGATGAGCAGGTTTCCGATTCGAAAGTAGAAGGGGGCGCTGAATGGAAAGACAGCGCCAAACAGGTACGCCACCTGCTGGCTGAGCCAAAACGACGTGTACCCGAGCGGGCGGGAGCCCCAACCGGGGATTGCCTGATTGACGGCGAAGTCATCCAGGATAAAAGGCGCTTCCAGCGCGTTGCCATACAGCAGCAATACAGCAGGTATGGCGAATACAAGGAAGAGCCGGTTCACTCTCCTTCGCCTTCTACCCTGATCAACACCGGTTGCTCGCGGACACTCGCAAGCGACTTGATCTCAACGAGCGCCTTCTGGATATCGCGCTCCAGGGCCGTGTGCGTCATGATGACGAGGGGAACAGCCCCGCCTTCCTTGCGGCCTCGCTGTATGACCTGCGCGATGCTGATGTTGTGCTTTCCGAGGATTCCCGAGATCTGCGACAGGACTCCGGGCTGATCGAGCACCATGAACCTCAGATAATAGAGACTGGTAATCGAATCCATCGGCTGTACTTCGACGGGCGCGCGCTCAACCACGGTGGGAAGCCGGCGCGACGGCTCCATCAAGATGTTGCGGCTGATGTCCATGATGTCGCCCACGACGGCGCTGCCGGTGGGCAATGAACCTGCGCCACGCCCATACAGCATGATGTCGCCACAGGCATCGCCTACAACCTGGATCGCGTTGTAAACACCGCCCACCTTGGCGATCGGATACTCCTCGGGCACCATCGTGGGATGGACCCGCGCCTCGACCTTCCCGCCACGCGCTTTCGCGATCGCAAGCAACTTCAGCCTGTACCCAAAGTCCCTGCCGAACTCGATGTCGAGCGGACTGATCGAAGTGATGCCTTCTGTAAATATATCTTTAAGGTTCACACCCGCGCCGAAGGCGAGATTGACGAGAATTGCGAGCTTGTGCGCCGTGTCGATACCTCCGACATCAAAGGCCGGATCCGCTTCCGCGTATCCGGCCTGCTGCGCTTCGGCGAGAACATCGGCAAACGAGCGATCCTCGTCGGTCATCTTGGACAGGATGTAATTCGAAGTGCCGTTGATGATCCCGTAGATCGAAAGAATGCGGTTCGCCGCCAGGGCTTCCTTCAGCGCCTTGATGACCGGAATCCCCCCTCCGACACTGCCTTCGAAGC
>CAMAWS010000098.1 GCA_945861845.1 Candidatus Sulfopaludibacter sp. SbA3
AAGCCTGCCCCGAGTACATTTCGGGGTAGCAGGGCTCGTCCATCCACTCCCAGGCGTCACCGAGATCCGAATTGTAAGTTATAAGAACCATCATCCGGCCTTCGTCATCCTTGATTCCGAATATACCGGGCTTGGTATCGCTTGGATCTTCCCACGTACGGCCACCCCTGCAGGCATTGCTGACGTTCGGGATCTGCATGACTTTGTCGATATCAAAGAATGTATGAAAGACCTCGTGCGTGAGTGGTATCGGCTCGATCACGCGATCGGGAAAAACTTTCCTCATCTGAGTGGCGAACACCTGCCATTCCCGGACGCCCCAGAAATCGTCGGCGTGCAAGAAGCCGCCCCGCAGAAGATACTCGCGCAGCCGCTCGGCATCAGAAGCGCTTAGATTCATTTGACCGACTTCAACTGCGTACAGGAACGGATACTTGAAGAGGTTCGGATCCTGTATCGAAACCGGGTTCTCCTCTTCCTTGACTCGAATCCCCGAGAGCCGCTTGATTCCGTACATGAACTTGTAATCAGCCTCGGGAAAGTCCGTTCGCCAACTGCCTCCTCCCCGCCCAAAGCCACGGCCGGATGAATAAACCATCCGTGCAAAAATGAACTCCGGCTGGTCCTTTTCCGGCGGATCCGCAGCCAGGGCCGACAGGACCAGGACCGCTAAAAGGAAGAGCCCACTCGACTTTTTTGCCATAGCTTTTGACGTAGGGGATCGGAACGGCTGTCATTCTATCTGTAAAGCCGCCCAAACTTCCATACGAGAAAACGAGAATTCGGTTACTCAACCAGTACGCCTAATTTCTTGTCTTTACTTGAGGCTGCGCCCTGTCGGGCTCGCATTCGCAGCCGCTCATTACTTGAGGCTGCGCCCTGTCGGGCTCGCATTCGCAGCCGCTCATTCAAAACGTAAGGGCTCTTCGGAACTCCTCCAGAATGTCCTCGGGTTCCTCAATTCCAACCGAGAGGCGTAACAGCGTATCCGAAATGCCGGCGTCGTTTCTCTGCTCCGGGGTGAGAGATCGGTGAGACGTCTTTGCGGGATGCGACAGTGTCGTCGTCACGCCTCCAAAGCTTGGGGCGAGGCGGATCATCTTCAGTCGGCTGAGGAAAGCGTCCACCGCTTCAGATGCGTTTCCTTCGCCTTGGATTTCAAAGGACATCATGCCGCCACCAAGGCCTTTCATAGTCCGGCGGACAATTGCGTTCTGCGCGTGCGATTCCAGCCCTGGGTAGTAAACCCGGCCGATTCTCGGGTAACTTTCCAGAAACCTGGCAATCTGGATGGCATTCGAACAGATCCGTTCCATGCGCAGCGCGAAAGTCTTTATGCCGCGCACCGTCATCCAGGCGTCGAAAGGCGCCAGGAATGCGCCGGTTCTGATCAAAACCTCGCGGGCCTGGGAAACGAACTCCTTGTCCCCTACAAGTAAACCTGCCGTGACATCGTGATGCCCTCCGAGGTATTTCGTTGCGCTGTGAACCACGGCATCGGCGCCCAACGTCAACGGACAGATCAGGTAGGGCGTGGCAACCGTATTGTCCACAAGCAACTTAACCCCTCTGCGATGGCACAACTCGGCTACCGCCCCGACATCTATCGCGTTCCACAGCGGGTTCGAGATCGTTTCGACCAATAAGACCTTTGTCTTCGAAGAGAATGCAGCGTCAATTGCTGAAAGATCAGTAACAGGCACAAAGCGGCTGGCGATGCCCAGGCGCGAAAAATCGCGCGCTGCCATGCTGAGCGTGCCGCCGTAACAATCGTTGGCGATGACAAGTTCGTCACCACTGGTCAGCATTGTCCACAAGGCCGCAACTATCGCCCCCATGCCTGAAGCCACGGCGATCGCGCCCTCCGCCCTTTCCAGTTTCGCGATGATAGTTTCCAGCGCAATGTGATTGGGCAAACCGTAACGCCCATAGATAAATCCCGGCCTGCGGCCTGACGACGCATCGTCAACAGCATCCAGATCGGGAAAATTGAACACCGAGGTCTGGTAGATCGGCATTACCGAAGGCGTACTGATCGATTCCAGTTGTTCCTCGCCGGCGTGGGCGCAGTCGGTGGAAACGTGGTTGTTCCGCGACGAGTCGCTCATTGTGCCTCCCCGACGTCAACGCCAGCATCCCGGAGCGCTGCGAGCAATTCCTTCTCGGAAATAAACTGGTGTGCATGTATCCCTAAAGCGCGGGCGGCAAGAACGTTTTCCTCACGGTCATCTATAAAGAACAACGCCTCGGCCGGCAGTTTCGACGCAGCGATGGCGTGATGGAAGATTTGGGCGTCCGGTTTAAGGGAACCGACTTCATAAGAAAGGATGTGATGATCGAAGTAGTCAAAGACCGCATAGTTTTTCCTGACGTATTCGGCGTGAGCGGCATTCGTATTTGAGACAAGAATCAGCGAATAATTTCGCTTCAGAACCGACAGCAAACGCTCGGACACAATAAGGTCAGGAGCAAAAATCCCGGACCAGGTGCGGCAGAATTCAGAAAGTTCCATGGCGAGGGTTGCGGTCCGGCAAAGATAGGCATGGAATTGCTCGGTGGAAATTTCGCCGCGCTCGTACCTGCGAATCCAGGCCTTGTCCCAGAGAATCCGTTCGAATTCTTCCCTTGGAATAGAGCAACGGGCGAGCAGGTTGCGAACACCTGAATCCATGTCGAAATCTACGAGGACCTTGCCGAGGTCGAACAGAATTGCTTCAATCTTCACACTTGAATCTTAGCATTGGAATGTCGATACTGCGGGCATGACAATTCGGACACCGAATGAATTCACGAGCAGGCGAGATCGACGGCAAGCCGCGCCAGAGACGACTTTCCGCGAGATCGAGTACATTGACCGCCTTTCAAAGAACAAGACTCCTGTAGTTGTGAAACTCACCGATGGCGAAGAGGTTCGAGGCTGGATCGAGTACTACGACAAGGACATCATCCGCATCACGCGGGACACCCAACCAAACCTGTTTATCTACAAAAGCCGCGTCAAATACCTCTTCGAGGATCCACACGCAGGACATTCCCGCAACCGGGAATCCAGATCCTGAAAGATTCAAAGGCCGAGCTTTGATTGGTCCTAGTACTCCCGGTAGGAAATTATGGAGTACGGAAACGATTTGCTCGCGGAATCTATCGCGGTCGTGTTGTATTGGATACCGTTGCCACCTCCGCCGTTAAAATCCGCAATGATTGGGCCGCGGCTGGCGCGAAGAGTGCCGATGGGATTGCTGGTGCTCCGATCGTTATCATTTCTTGTGGAGGCGATGAATACGCCCCCGTTGATTGAACCGTTTCCGCCGCCGTTCCAGTAGACCTTTCCCTGGCCGATTACGACAACAAGCCCGGTCCATGAAAAGTTGCCGCTGAAAGTCAGGTTGCCCCGCACAACCAGGGTTCCGTATCCTGTGCCACCATAGGTCAGGTTCCCATTGACGACTACTACCCTGTAATCCGAGCTCGAGCCCATATTCCCAAGAGTTGTTGAGGCGTTATAAGCTGGGCTATACGTGTCGGTTGCAGTTGCAGCCATGCTGGCGACAATGCTTTCCAAGCCAGAGACAGTAGTCAACAAGGAAGGCATTTCGCCGCTGACATCGGCCGTATCAGGAGTTACGCCGCCCGCTCCGGTGTAGCCGGAACTCCGGTTCGGCGGGCCCGCTATGTCCGCATTAATTGCTGTTGAGTCGGTGGAGTTAATTGTCCCGATTGCATTCTCGTTGGCACCCGCAGAGCCCGCGTCATTTCCATCTACCTCAAACAGGTTTGAATTCGCTGCATCGAAAGTGACTGGGCTCCCGTTCAATGTAAGGGCCGCCGGCATCTTCGGAAACGCACCCTTCTTCGCCGTTACCTCGATAACCTTGCGGCCATTCCCGATCGTGGCGATAGCCAACAGGTTGATGACCTTGTTGGCGTCCGTCAGTGACGACATAGTTTCCGCGATGTCATTGCGCAACCAGACGTGATAGTTCCCCACGGTGCGTCCGGAACCGTCGGTTAATGTTTGCCCTGCTGTCCTGATTGCATTGTTGCTTGGTATTAATGGCTGATCGTCGCTGGCCAGGAGAGTCGCAAGATCCCTGGAAGTGGATATGACGTTGTCGGTACCTGCTGCGGTATCCAGCAACTGGCTCAGCGTACTGGACGAAGCCCTGAGAGTTTCTCTGGCCTCATCGAGTCCAGCTTCCCCAAGATAGAGCGTCTGCGCCCCCGTTTTGTAGTTGTCGCTGATCCAGACATCAATGGTCGAAGTCGTCAGCAGCGCGCCACCGAGAATCGTCAGAAACGATAGGAACATCAACGCAATTATGAGCGCCGCACCTCTCTGGGAATTCATTCCTTGCCCCCTTTCAGGCTCCTCACCTTAAACCGGTGACATCGTTCATGGCAAGAATACGAAATACTTGACTACCGTACATACGTTCGGTATAAAGACTGAATGCTTACCGAAAGGCAACAGGCAATTCTCGACTTCATCAATGAACACATCGAGGATAACGGGTTTCCACCATCGATCCGGGAAATCGGCAGTCACTTTGGAATCTACCCGGCAACCGTGCAGGACCACATTTCCGCGCTGGAACGGAAAGGATGCATTCAGAAGAAGAAGTTTCAATCACGCACCCTTTCCGTTCCAGCGTCTTCGCGCAGAGTTCGCCGCGGTTCAGCTAACGACGGCTCTCCCGGCATACCGATTGTAGGCAAGGTCGCAGCTGGCATGCCCTTGCTGGCCCAGGAAAACATTGAGGACACGGTCCGGCTTCCAAAGGATTGGGCGCCGGATGGGGCGTTTCTGCTCAAGGTGCAGGGCGACAGCATGCAAAATGCCCACATCCTTAATGGTGATTATGTCCTGGTCCATCCGCAGCAAACGGCTGCGAACGGCGACATTGTCGTCGCCCTCATTGAAGACGAAGCAACTGTGAAGCGCTTTTATCGCACCGAACGTGGCGTGACGCTAAAGGCAGAAAATCCAAAATTCAAGCCCATTGAGATCGATGAAACCGCGTCGGCATCCTTCCGCATCGTCGGTCGTGTGATGGGCGTTATTCGGGTAATGAACAAATGACTGGTATAGAAACTGGAACACTTGCTGTCTGCGTCAGCGACTCCCCACTTGACGGGTCGCTGTTCCCGCTGCCAACAGACGACAACCTCGTTGTCATCGACGCATCGAACGCCCGCACGTGCATCGAGGTCGAAAACATCATCAGGGGTGAAGTCTGGGCCGCCTTCGACAGCGGCCCGAATCGCCGCATCGTCATATCAAACCTGCTCGAGGGTCTGTATGACTCTACGGTTCCCACTCGCGAAGCGGCCCGAATGCTGGGGCGCGTGAAATCGAGGTTGAATACGCTTGTAGAGCTCGGCGCTGAAATCACCGTGTATTGCCAACGCCGCAAAGACACCGGCACGCGATCGCATTTCTGCGCCTCGCTATGCGCTTCGGCGGACACAATTCAGTTCCTGAGCGGAACGTAAAGAAAGAACTCGGGCAGTGAGTTGCCTATCTGGAGGGCTCTCCCTGCTTCAAAGAGCGCGTCCCACTGAGAGAGTTTTCCATCTGCCTGTAATTACCCTCGTGGCACGCGAACTCATAGAGATCTTCCGGGTTCTGAAAGCTGGGATCATCCGCTCTCCACGGAATGACGAACGTCCACGGCTTCGTCCATTCTGAACCTCACTTTAAAAAACGTATTTCAACGCGAGTTGAATGATGCGCGGATCTCTCGCTGAGAGAATCTTCCCGAAATTCGTGTTGTTCAGCGCGGCATTCGGATTATTCGGATTCATATGGTTCGGCAGGTTGAACGCTTCAGCTCGGAATTGCAGCGTGTGCCCTTCAGTAATCGGGAACGTCCGCGTGAGTCCCATATTGATCGTGATGAATCCCGGTCCCTGAATGTTCAAGGACGCGTTGCCATACTCACCGTTTGCGGGACGCGCGAAGGCTGCCCGATTGAGCCAGCCATTGACTCCCTTTGCAGGCAGATAGGGATCACCGAGGACCTGGTGAGCCCGGTTGATGCCATTCCCGCTCGTCAGCGCCGTATTGAAGCCCGACGCGACTGTGAAGTAACCGCCGGACTGAATTCGGGCGATACCGGATACCTGCCAGCCGCTCGCCAGCAGACGCATGGCGCGGCTGGAGAACTGGGGTGTTTCATACACCGTCGACATATTGAAACCTTGCCGCGTGTCACCCCCACCCACACAGTTTCCGCGCCCGTACCAACGACGGCCAGGGTAGTCGCCCTCGCCGTGCTGCGCGCCGGCATTGACGAAATCATCGCTGATGCAGTGCCCCCACGTGTAGTTACCCTGCACTGTCAAACCATTGCTGCCGCGGCGCTGGATGGACAGCAACATGCCGTTGTAATTGGCTGTGCCTGCGTTCTCCAGATAGGTCACGTTTGCGAAGAACCTGCCCTCGGCCGGGTTTGCCAGGTTCAGGACTCGCCGCTGGTTCGTATTTCCCTGGGTCGAAGCGCCCGGAATGTATACGGCGGGATTGCCTTCCGTAGCCACCGGCAAATGGATCGTGCTGCTGCCGACGTAATTCGCCGACACCATGACGTTCGTCCCAAGCTGCCTCTGCAGGCTCAAGTTCCATTGATGCACGTACGTTGTTGCCTGCTCGCGATCGAAGTTCACGAAGAACATCTGTTCTGGAAACTTCGCGTCAGCCGTGATCTGTGTGGGGAACGGATTGCCTCCCGGAAAACCTCCCCACAGGTTGTCGAGACCGCCCGCAGGTTCGTTTAATGTAACTTGATTGTTGTAAGGCGCGCCGGTCCCGGCTCCTGCCCAGTGGAACAGATTCTGGATGTCATAGAACAATCCGTATGCCGACCGTATTGCCGTCCGGCCATCGCCTTGCACGTCCCAGGCGAATCCCAACCGCGGCGCGAAATTGAGCCAGCGGTTCATCGCCATTTTGTCGTCCGGATGTAACGCATCTCCAGGGTACTGAAGTCCCGCCGGAGCATTCTTATAAATGGTGCTCTTAATACCCTTGTCGAACCATTCCCGTTCGAAATGCTTCGTCCAGTTTGCGGTATACGGCCCGGTATAGGGCTCCCATCGCAGTCCGGCATTCAGAGTGATTCGAGGCGTGGCTTTCCACGTGTCCTGCACGTAAAGACCGATGCTGTTCTGACGGGTCTTTGAAATTCCCGCCTGGCCTTGACGGAACTCGCTCGCCCTTCCAATCATGAAATCGGCCAGGCCGTGCCCGGTAAACCGGCCGTCGAACGCCGGCAGGGCGGATCGCGCAACACCGACGCTGCCGTTGTAGATCTGGTGGATCCAACTCACACCCACTCCATATTGGTGCGAGCCCCTGACAATGCCGATGTCCTCGCCCAGATGCCAGGATGTGGAGTTGTAGTGGCCCGGGTTCACCAACCCGGACGAAATATTGAACCCGTTCGTAACCGTTATGTACGTCATCCCGGGAATGGATTCGTAAATGTTCCGGGCGCCCAGATCGGTCAACTCGAACAGGTGTGGATTCAGCTTCTGGATTCGTGTGCGGTTTGCCGCGCCCCGGAAGGAACTCACGATGTTCGGGCTAATCAAATATGTCGAGCCCAAAGCAAATGAATACGCTCGTTGTTCCTGGTTTCCGTTCGTCAACGTCAGGATATTCTCGCCGTCAAAATCGGTCGGCGTGTCGCGGCGCGCGTCCAGGTAACGCCCGAACAGGGAATGCTTATCCGTCCACTGGTAGTCCATCCTCCCTGTGGTAACCCATTCGTTCATCTGGGGAGTGCTGCCGAATCGAATTTCGCCGCATGGATCGCTGGTCTTGGGAAAGAGTTCATGGTTCGCCAGATTCCTCGCCACTATCGAGAACTGCGCGGGATTGATCCTGTTGTTTACGAACGGGGCGCCCAGGTTGATCTGCCGGCCGTTATTGCACGCCGGTGATGCAAGCGCCGTAAAGTCGCCGGCCATTATCGCCGCCGTTGGAACGTAAGCGCGGCTGGCGGTGGGCCTGGATCGTTCGCGCGTGCCCTGTTCGGCCGCAAAGAAAAACAGCTTGTTCCTGATAATGGGCCCGCCGATCGTGCCGCCGAACTGGTTCCTCTTCAGTCCGTCGTTCCTTACATCGAAGGCATTTCGCGCATTGAGAGATCCGTTACGCAGAAACTCGAACACCGAACCGTGAAACTCGTTCGTGCCGGATTTGGTCACCGCGTTCACAGCGCCCGCGGAGTGGAAGCCATACTGGGCGGTGAGGCCGCTGGTCTCCACCTTGAATTCCTGCAGGGCATCCGGGAACGGCAGCGGCAGGTTGAGGTTGTTGTAGGGATCGTTGTGATTGCCGCCGTCCAGGCTGTAGGTCACGCCGGTTGCGAGTCCACCGGCAACTGCGACCACGACAGTCAGGTAATTCCGGCTTCCGGGATTGTACCGGCCATCCGGGGCCTGCACTGCTGCGCCCGACAGCAACACCAGTTCAGTGACCTGTCGCCCGTTCAGCGGCAACTCCAGCACTCGTGTGTTGTCGATCACTTGACTGATACCGGTGGCGCGGGTTTCCACCAGGGCTGCATCCGCCTGCACCTCGACAGTTTCAGAAACCTGTCCGACTTCCAACAAAACGTTAATCGTTGGATTGCTTCCGACCTGCAGCGTGATTCCGGTCTGCGCGTATGTGCGGAATCCGGGCAGCGACGCTTCCAAACGATAGGGACCGATGGGCAGGTTGGGCAGAATGTATGCACCGGTCTCGGTGGTCACTGTTGTGCGTGTGATACCGGTGTCCGTCTGCGTCGCCGCTACCTCCACTCCGGGCAAAATCGCGCCGCTCTGATCAGTAACATTGCCGCTGATTTGAGCTGTCGACTGCGCCAGCAGGTTCGCCGGCAACAGAACCAGAAACAGCAACGCTACGAGGGCCGCTAGTGGCTTACAGTATGGTTTGGCTTGCATGATTTCCCTTTCCTAAATGGCTGCGTCCTATTCTCCCTGTGGGCGCGGGGCTTCAGCCCCGTGCAAAGATCCAGAAAATTCTTGTTTGATCTTTGCACGGGG
>CAMAWS010000099.1 GCA_945861845.1 Candidatus Sulfopaludibacter sp. SbA3
TGGCCGGGGAGTGGTACCACATCGTTTACAACCGGGCGTATGGAATGTGGACGGTGTCGCTTCGGCTCGTCAATACGTTCGGGCCGCGTCAACTCGTGAAAGATGCGCGGCAGGGTTTTGTCGGATTGTTCATCAGGAAGGCGATCGAGGGCGAGGAAATCCAGATCTTTGGCGATGGCCAGCAACTGCGCGGATTCAACTATGTCGACGACGTTGTCGATGCCCTGCTCACTGCCGGAACTAATGAAAAAGCGAAGGGCGACTATTTCAATCTCGGCGGCCCCAGGCCTTTCACAATCCAGAGTTTTGTCGAGTCCCTCCTGCGGCTCACGGGCCGCGGCTCGTATCGCATCGTCCCTTTCCCGGAAGAAAACAAGAGCATCGATATTGGAAGCGTGTACTCCTCCTGGGCAAAGTTCAATTTCGTAACAGACTGGAGGCCATGCGTGTCGCTGGATGAAGGATTGGCCCGCACGGTCGAGTACTATCAGCGCAACAACGCGCACTACTGGTAGAACATTCACTGATAAATGAGAGCTGAAGATTACGAACTGCTGTACGAGCTCGAAGAGAGCTACTGGTGGTTCGTGGGCATGAGAGCCATCGCCGACGTCGTGATTCCACAACACCGCGGCGGCGAAAGACTGAGAGCCCTCGATGCCGGCTGCGGAACCGGATTCAACCTTACTTACTACGAATCCGGCGGAAACCACGACCTGTACGGACTCGACATTTCTGCCGATGCCGTTGATGGCGTTCGAAAAAGGGGATTTCGCAAGCTGGCCCAGGCATCCGTTACCGAAATCCCATTTCAATCCGGAGCCTTCGATCTCGTTTTCTCATTTGACGTCGTTTGCCAGATTCCAATCAATACCATCCAACTGGGCATTAGCGAAATGCACCGGGTTTTAAAGCCCGGCGGATCTCTCTTCATCCGCGTACCGGCGCTGGAGTGGCTGCGTTCTTCGCACGATGAGGAACTGCATACCTTTCATCGATTCACACGCGAAGAACTGGTGCGGCGCCTCGAAGACGCCGGCTTCGAAGTACGCTGGTCGAGCTATGCGAATACGCTGCTTTTTCCCGTCGTTGTACTCCGGCGGCTGCTCAAACACATCGGGATTGGACGCGGCACTGACGTCCGGCCATTGCCGGCCGGCCTCGCGTGGCTGGACTCCATATTCCGGACCCTCCTGCTTCAGGAAGCAAAGATCTTCAAATCCGGGAAGACACTGCCCATCGGACTCTCGGTAATCTGCTACGCGGCGAAGAAATAGTTGATGGTGCCCGGTCATGGACCGCGCAAAGCCATGCTTGGCTATGTGAAGAATCCGCGAACCGCGTCGATCACGCGATTCACATCGCCGTCCGAAATGCTTCCGTGAATTGGAAGGCTCAGGACACGCGAACAGAATGCGTCGGCTCTTGGACAGCGCGCAGGGGCAAACTCGGCGAAAGCCTTTTGCCGGGGCAGAGGAATCGGATAGTGCACAAGAGTTGGTATGTCACGTTCCGCGAGGTACGCGTGAAGCCCATCCCGCTCGGGAGTCGTCACAACAAAAAGATGGTAGTTGCTCTTCCCTGTTTCCACTTGAAGCTTGATCGGCAGCTCTTGAAACGCCTCGCGGTAGGTTGCAGCAGCCGCCCGGCGGCGAAGGTTCCACTCGTCGAGCTTCTTCAGCTTCACCCTGAGGATGGCTGCGTGGAGATCGTCCAGGCGGCTGTTCTCCCCGATGACTTCCGAATTGTAGTTTTCCCTTTGCCCATAATTCCGAAGCATACGGCAGCGCTCGGCCAAGGGCGCTTGCGATGTGACAAGCATTCCGCCATCACCGTAGGTTCCGAGGTTCTTCGTGGGATAGAAGCTGAATGCGGCAAGCTCTCCGAACGAACCGCAGCGTCCCCAGTTCGCATCGCTGCCATGCGCCTGGGAGGCATCCTCGATCATCGTTATGCCCGTCTTAGAGAGTTCCTTCAATCGAGCCGGCATCCCATAAAGGTGGACCGGAACAATCGCTTTCGTGCGGCGGGTCGCCAGTTCCTGCGCAATTGCGGGATCCATCATGAAATCGTCCGGTGAAATGTCCGCGAATACCGGCCTCGCCCCAATCAATGCCACAGCCATTGCCGTCGCCGGCGCGCTCACCGCGGGCACGAGCACCTCGTCGCCGGGTTCCACGCCAACCGCACGAAGGCCGATCGAAAGCGCGCTGGTGGCCGAGCCGACGGCTATACCATTTGCTGCGCGGCAGTAGCGCGCAAACTCTTCTTCGAAATGCTCGACTGCCGGCCCAAGGATGTAGCGCCCGCTTTCGAAAACCTGCCCAATGACGGAGTCCAGTTCGTTTCGCAGCAATCCGTACTGAAGCCGGACGTCGTTAAACTCCATCAATGCGCGCCTTCCGTGGGTACAAATTCAAAATCGAGCACGCGAAACGGCGGATCGTCTTCCGCGATATCCGTGTAAAACACCTGGGTACCTCCACTGAGAGCCCTGGCCTTCGACAACGCCTGGTGAAACGGCCCGTTCTGTTCGAGAAGCCATAGAACCCGCCCCCCCCTGGGCACAGGGACTGTCACCAGCGCCCCGTTTCTCGTCTCCAGGTACTGGTCCCTCTGTATCCGCTGGGCCATACGCGGCATCTTCTGGTCGGCCACTATCCATATTTCCTGGTCCGGCAAATAGTAGCGAGCGATGCGCCAATTGGTGAACCACTGCTGGTAATGGATATCCGTTGAAACAATGAGTGTCGGACGATCCGCCGCCTTGAAGGTTTCCAATTCCTTCAAACCCACCGCAGTCGTTTGATCGAGCCAGCGGATTCCGCTGAGCGAAGTCTCAAACGTTGCAAAGGAGAGCACGTTCCTGATCCGTTGAAAACCACCTGTGCCCGCCGCGGCGTCGGGTAAATCAAAGAAATTGAGAAACAACATCAGGCTGAACACCAGTGCGGCGGACAAGCCGAGTTCACGTCTCTCGATGGGCCTGAATGCCACGCTGAGCACGTAAGCGCCGAGGATGCACAAGGCAGGTGTCGCAAACAGCGTGTGGCCGGGCGCAGCCATATGAGTAAGCGCCTGGACGATCAGGCCCGGGATGAGCCAGGCCACCATGAAGAGACCCGGCGCGCTCAACAGCTTTTCGCGAGAGTCCGACCTTGCGAAAAACGGCGCAGCCCATAACCAGACGACTACCGCGAGACCATTCCATATGACGAGACGGCTAATCTGACGAGCCCATCCCTGCTGGGTCGCCCCGAGCAGTACCGATTCGGAGACAGATTGTTCCAGCGCGTAACCGGCTATCAGACCATACAGCTCCGCCGGCCCTCCTACTGCGAAGGCCAGCGCTCCGACCCAGGCCAGAACGATGGCGCCGATGATGGCGCAGCCTTTGATCAACGAGGATGCCGAGCGGGTTCCAACCCAGGCCGATACCAACCAAACGGGAAACAACAGGGGCAATAAGTCCGGACGAAATCCGCTGCCGACGCCGAGCGCAATAGCGCCCCACAACAGAAATTGCTTCTCGCCGTTCCAACATCGCCACGAACAGTACGCGGTGATCAAAGAGAACAGCGCAAGGTATTGCCGCAGCGGACCGTCCAGGGCGGAGAACCAGAACACGGGATTCACGAGAAGAAGCAATACTGCGGCCTTGCCTGCCCACGGCGAAAACATTCGCCTGCCTAACCCGAACGCGAATGGAAGACAGATAGCGCTCACGAGCACGGAAATAAGCACAAAAGTCACTGCAGGGTCGCGAACAATAAAATTGACGATCCGCGCCGTCCCCACAAAAAACGGGTAGCCTGGCGGCTGCGGCTGGTGCACGAGGGGGTTGAAATTTTCCAGCGAAAACGCGAGGTTGACGTTGTCAATGGAGAGATACCGCGCCGCTGCGGGGATGCGCGTCAGCAAAAGGATGGCAATGATGATCAGCCAGAAGAAACGATTGTCCTCTCGCAAAGTCGTGTCGGTCATAGGCATTCTGGGGCGGGAGCGTAGCACAGGAATCGTGAAGTTTGTAGCCGCGGCATAAAAGGCGTGTTACCAACAAGCCCTCACCCGCCGCTTCGCGGCACCCTCTCCCGGAGGGAGAGGGACAAACCCCACTATATGTCCTTCTCCCCCCGGGAGAAGGTGGCCCGAAGGGCCGGATGAGGGTTAAAACTCACCGGCACGCGCACGCAAAACCTTATATTTTTCGAAACGATCGCGGAGTCCTGAATCTTCCATGCGCGGCACGAGTTCGGTATGCAGCGAAGGAACTTCCAGACCCAGCGCCGGAAAAGCGCATATTGCCGCCCCGCGAAGGGTTGCCAATCCCGGCGCCAGGGGCATTCTTACATGGACATCGACAACAGCGCCAAGGACACGCGCCGCAGAGTGCTCCAGGAATCCGTTTCCTGACAAGACGATCGCGTCAGGCTTAATCCCCGAGACTTCCTGAAGGATTTCCACATACTGCGCCAGGTTGAACACCACTCCCTCCATGACAGACTGCGCGGCGTCCGCAGCCGTATGCACCGATCTCAGCCCATGCCAGCTCCCGGTCAGCCGCGGATTCCAATCCGGCGAACGCTCCCCATACAGGAACGGGAGAAAGATCGGCACGTTCGGCCGGGACTCATTCGCTGCATTGCCAAAAAGAGAACGGCACCAGTCGAGCACGTTGCCGCCGTTGCTGCTGGCGCAGCCGAGTAGATATGACCGGTCGTCGGCTTTGTAGCAGAACGTTCCGGCGCGGGGATCGAGCACCGCTTGAGTCAATGCCTGCCGCGCGCTGCCAGAGGTGCCGAGCGTCATCGCGATGCGTTCCGGCCGCGCGCAGCCCGATCCCAGCGTGGCGAGGAAGCCGTCGCCGGAGCCGTTAACGACCGGAGTTCCCGCAGGTAGCCCGAACTCGACGGCCGCCCCGCTGGAAACCTTGCCGATCACGCGTTCTCTTCCGGAAACGGATGGAAGAGCCCCGGGCCTGATGCCAATCAGCGATAGCAGAGCCGGGTCCCAGTCCCCGTCCCTGATGTTGTACAGTCCCGAGGCCGATGCCATTCCGTGGTCCTCGGCCCATACGCCTGTCAGCTTGTGCACCAGCAGCGCCTTCACCGACACAACCTTCGCCGCACGCGCGGCCAGTCCAGGCTCGGCAAGGAATAGCGAGGCGAGCTTGAAAACCGGAAACATGGGATGGAAGTGGCAGCCGGTCCGTTCGTGGAACCCTGTGCCCAGCCGGGAGCGAACAAACTCCACGCCATTTTCGCCGCGCCGGTCAAGCCAGGTATAGACGGGGGACAAAGGCCGGCCGGCGGCATCGAGGACGACACAGTTGTGCATGAACGAGGCAATGCTTATTGCATCGATCACATCGGCCGATTCAGTGATTTGGAGGCCAGCTATTGTCTCCCTGAATACCGATGTGACGGTCTCCACTGCAAATGACGCCGCGCCCGCTTCATCGAGATTGAGGCGCCATGCTTTCTTGTGGAGGCCTGACGGTTCCAGCGCGGAATTGTAAAAGGCTGCAGCGATTCCACCGGAAGAAATGTCGAATGAGAGCACTGCCATAATGAGATGGTGCGATGACGCAATGACGCGATGACGCGCGCTCAGCTTTTGGTCATGACGGAATGGCCGCCAAACTTCTTGCGCATGACCGCCAGCAGGCGGCTGGAAAAAGAATCCCGGTCCCGCGACCGCAATCGTTCAATAAGCGACAGGCTGATCACAGGCGCCGGCACGTCCTGCTCGATGCATTCGGCCACCATCCAGCGGCCCTCGCCCGAGTCTTCAACATGGGGCTGGATGCCCGACAGGCCGGGATTCTCGCGAAGCGCATCGCTCGTAAGGTCGAGCAGCCAGGAGCGGACAACGCTGCCGTGCCTCCAGAGTTCGGCAATCTGCGGAAGGTCAAACGAATACCGGTTCGTGCGGCTCAGCAGCGCAAAACCCTCGGCGTAAGACTGCATCAAACCGTACTCGATTCCATTGTGGACCATTTTGGCAAAGTGCCCCGCGCCGGAGCCGCCCACGTGCGCCCAACCGCGATCGGCGGCCGGCGCAAGCGTCGAGAAAATCGGGCGAAGCCGCTCGACAGGCTCTTTGCCGCCGCCGATCATGAGGCAATAACCTTCCCGAAGCCCCCAGATGCCTCCGCTCGTTCCAACATCGATAAAATGGATGCCACGCTCTTTGAAAGCGCCGGCGCGCGCGATGCTTTCCTTGAAATTGGAATTTCCGCCATCCAGCACGATGTCGCCTGTTTCAGCAGAAGAAAGCAACGCCGACATGGTTTCCTCGACTGCTCCGCCGGCAGGAACCATCACCCAGATCGCGCGCGGCTTCTTGAGGCCACTGACGAGCGCCGCGAGGGAATCCGCGGCAACGGCCCCTTTTCCAACAACGCGGTCAACAGCGGCGGTATCACGATCGAAAACCATAATGCGGTGGCCGCCTGCGAGCAATCGCTCGCTCATGTTTGCGCCCATCCTGCCGAGCCCGATGATGCCTAATTCCATAGCGCTCAACTATAAGCTGTGACCGGCAATTCCCACAATGCATGCTTGACAGAACATCCGCTACGGTGTCGAATTCTTCGATGCTGAGACAAACATGGGGATCGGTGCTGTGTCCTTCATGCGGCACGCTCGTAGGCGTACGTGACGAGCGATGCCTGAATTGCGGACGCTGGAATCCCGGAATGTGGGGATTTGCGCCGGTGCTGAACCGCCTCGGCCGGGACCTGGGATTCACGCAGGTGGTGATGTGGGGATGCATCATCCTTTATGTCGGCACACTGGTAGCCGATCCCAACGGTTTGCGGGTAGGCGGATTCCTGAACTTTCTTTCACCCAGCAACGAAAGCCTCTTTATGTTTGGCGCAAGCGGCGCCATACCCGTGTTTCGTTTCAATCGCTGGTGGACGATATTGAGCGCCGGATGGCTTCACGGGGGACTCCTCCACATCTTCTTCAACATGATGTGGATTCGCCAGCTCGCACCGGCTACAGCTGAACTGTACGGCGCAAGCAGGATGGTGATCATCTACTCGGTTGCGGGAGCTTCCGGATTCCTGGCCAGCACAATAGCCGGCGGAATGTTCACGTTTCTGCCCGGCTTCCTTCGCGGCGCAGGCTTTACGGTGGGGGCGTCAGCGGCGATTTTTGGACTTCTCGGCGCCCTGATCTATTACGGAAGAAGGTCGGGAAGCTCGATCGTC
Source organism: Candidatus Sulfopaludibacter sp. SbA3 (assembly GCA_945861845.1). Classification (GTDB taxonomy): domain Bacteria; phylum Acidobacteriota; class Terriglobia; order 20CM-2-55-15; family 20CM-2-55-15; genus CAMBFR01. The sequence continues at coordinate 7,220 of CAMAWS010000099.1, forward strand.
GGCGAGCAGGCAAAATCGTGGGCATTCGTGCTTTTTATTTTCGGCTTCATCATGCCCAGCGTCGATAACTGGGCGCACCTGGGGGGATTCGGCGGGGGCTACCTGGCAGCCAGGATGCTGGACCCGCTGCATCCCGAACGCCTCGATCACTTGATTATTGCCCTGGTTTGCCTGGGGCTGACGGCGCTTTCGATCGGAGTGTCCATCGTCGATGGACTGAGATTGTTCAGCCGTTAGTATCAAGCCGCGGCCCTGAAATCGTGTGGCGCTCACCCGCAATGCTCCTGTACTATCGACGCTTTCCCGGGAGGTTCACATGCCAACGCCTGAAGATTCCGCGAAACAGGACGACTTAGCACGCTTCAAGAACGAGGTTGCGCAAGGCCTCAAAAAGCTGGCCAGCGTGCAAGTCATTACCGTGGTGACGGCCAGCCAGGCCGTCGATCCTGAAAAACCCGCTTCCGGTCCATACCTGCTCACCGTGATCGACCTGCTGGGAGGGGACATCCGCTTTGAAGTGAGCGACACCCTGCTGGAAGAAAAGTACGCTCCAATACGGACTGCGCATGCCGAGCGCGAGAAGCAGGCCCTCGCGATTGTCGATGCCCACGTCGAACTCATCGGGAAAGTCATCCAGAAGATCGCCGAGCTAGTGAAACCCTGATGAGCGGCGAATCCCCGACCGTGAGCATGCGCCTGGCGGACCTCGGCGCAGACCTCGCCACGATTGAAGTCAACACGATCGTGAAGTCCTGCATAACCGGGGACAAGATGCCCCAGGCCGAGCACGCGCTCATTGATATCGCCGCGAAGATGTGGCTGTTTCTGATCGAAGCCCGCGCCGTGCCTCAGAAGACCGACCAACAGTGGGATCAGGACGTTCATGCCGGCTGGGCAGCGTGGGACGCGTGCCGGAAGGCGGCACGGGCCGCTCTGGCGGCGTCCTCTGTCCCCGAGGCGCCCGACCTGCGCCTTGCTCACGATGTGCGAATGGGCAAGCTGGATCGGATCGCATCAGCCTGCGACCAGCTCAAAGGCTTACTCTACGACACATCGAAAGTCGGCGGCGCCAGGGCAGGCAGTAGCGAAAGCACATGCGGTCTGGACTGCAGGATCTCGCGCAATAATACTGGCGCGGTAACCCATACCCATAATGAAGTAAACGTCACCTATGCCGCGCTTCATGGGGAAACTGAGCGGCGGCGCTGGATTCCCATCGATCATCGACAGCGTGCGCTCCTGCGGAAGATCTGGGAGGTGGGACTCGAAGAAATCGCCCTGCAAACGGTTATCCAGCTTGATGGCGACATCGTGACGCGAGTTCACCCTGCATACCTTCATCATGGCCGGCTATTTGAAATCCATCATGAATCAGTCCACGCCTCGCAGACATTCTGGAAGGAACTCATCGACATCGCGCTCCGCCTTATCGAAGCCCTGGCGGGGAAGCGCTAAGGTGTAAGCCATGCTTGAGTCCTTTTGGCGGCCACTGCTGGTCGAGGGCGGCCTGTTCGTCGACACCCGGAAGGCTGGCCCGGACAGCCCCATCCTGATTCGCACGATGATCCAGATTGATTCAGACTTCGTCACGTTCGTGGACCTTCAGGCGGGCGGAGACGACCCGGAAGTGGCTGCCCGTCACAGTGAGGCCATCCGGCGCGCCTGTGCTCCGCTGTTCAGGACCGTGAAGTGGGTCGACTGGCTCACGACTGGAACCGCCTTCGTCGTATCTGTTGCGGCGCCGTGGCGATGGTTCCTCCATGAAGATCTACCCTACGGGCCGTTGGCAGGCAGCGCTTTCGG
>CAMAWS010000100.1 GCA_945861845.1 Candidatus Sulfopaludibacter sp. SbA3
TGTAGGGCGTAAGTTCGTCCGCCACAGCAAGCACCAGGTCTCTATCGGTCTTCCGCACCTTGCGTTCGCGACATATCCTCAGAACAGACGCGCTCGCGGCATACACAATCTCGTGTTTGTCTATCAGATAGTTGTTTCCGTCATACAACGCCTGAAACGGAATGTAATGAAGCATGTTATGCGGGACGATGACCAGCGAGCGCGTTCCAATCAACTCCTGCAACGGCTGAATAAGCTGGCGATGAAGCTCCGCAAGGTGATGCTGAATCGCCTTGAGTAGCAATCCGCCACGGTGCAGAACGTAGGCCGGCTGCAAATGAAACTTGGAGAGTTGGAAGGTGATGCCCTTCAGGGAAGCGCGCACACTGGCAGTCGTCGTGAGATCAGTCACAACATTGAAATCGTTGCTCCCGACCACGAACGCGTGAAAGCGATCTCCAACCGCGTAGTATTCGACCAGGACTTCATCCGGCTCCATTAACTGCTGGGTATCCTTGACGCTCGCCAACGGCATCGTCTGCAGAGTTGTCCATCCTGACCGTTCCGAGCCGATGCCTCGCAGCAACTCTATTAGTTGTTCCTCACGGCTTATGATTGCTTCCTTGGTTGTGTGGTCTGATAACGCAGCGCGCGCAGTGGCGCCAGCTTCATTCAGGCGTGTATAAAGGATATTGAGCTCTTCGCGAATCTTTCGTATTTGCTGAAGCCGCGGTGATTCCTCCGAGCCCGCATCCCACATGGTTTCGAGGTTTCTTTCGAGCAGATCGATCAGAGTGCGGGATTTTGATCGTTCGACAAAATCGAACGCCTCGAGAATGTCGCCCTTGGCCAACTTCAAATTAACGACGTTTTCGTAAACCTGATACTTGTCTCTCCCGAACGACATCCGCATCTCATCGAGCCGGATGTTTCCGCGCAGGGATTCCATGTCCTCAATCGCTTTCAGGTAGAGTTCCTGTGCTTCATCGACGTTTCCGTCAAGCTCCTTCAAGCGGCCGAGCGTGTTGTAGCACTGGTAGGAAACCCACGGAGCATGAAATCCTTCCAACTCGCCCAGCGCTCTTTGGGCTTCGGCCAACGCCGCGGCTTTGTCATCAAGTTCCTGCCAGCTTTGGGCTGAAAGCACACGGGCGTTGGCCGCCCGCACCGGCACCTGTTGCTTTTCGAAAATCTCTGCTGAATGTTGAGCGAGTTCCTGTGCCTTGGAAAACTGCTGCTGGCGGATGAACAACTGAGCCCGCCACAGGTCCACCACGGCGACCCACAATTCATTTCCCTCTTTGACAAATATCTCCCGCGCCTTCTGAAATGCCTCCTCGGCATCTTTGTCGTTAAGGAGCTTGAATTCGGCTATTCCCCGGAACGTGAGACATTTTGCAGCTTCATAGCTGTTCGCAAGACTGTCGAATATTTCAAAGGCGCGCCCCGCAAGCTTGGCGGCATCATCAAAAAGATTCAACTGCAGGTAAATTTCGGCGCGATCCATGTCGCAGAGGCCAACCCGGCGAACGTCATTCAATTCTTCGTGCCTCTTGCGTACTTGTTCGAGCATACGAAGCGCGGATGAATAATTTCCACGGCTGAAATGCATCTGCGAAATCCCGCGATCAGCGATGGCCGCCCACATCGCCATGTCGTGGCGCTCGCAATGCTGCTTGGTGGTCTCGAATGACCGGAGAGCTTCATCAAACCGATTCATATCGGTGAGCACATGCGCACGATTCAGACCAACTGCCGCCTGTGAGATGTAATTTCCCGTGTTCTGGAGAGCCTTCTGCGCATTGTCGTAGTGGGTTAGCGCATCGGCGTAGCGATTGAGCCGGTAATAGAGATTGCCCAGGGCAATCTCGAGAGTCGGCATGTACTGTGTGTCGTTTGCCTGGACGAGCGCCTCACGCGCCCGCGAGCCGAGTTCGATTGCTTGATCGTATCGGCTGAGATACATCAGATTGTCGAGTGCAACAACAAGCGTCCGGCCGTATTCCCCGGTTACGCCTGCTTCCTTGAAAAGCTCCGCGGCGCGCTCAAAATGAGGTTGCGCTTCCGCTGATTTGCGCATCGAACTGAGGACCTGCGCGCGTGAACGGATGGCCCATGCCCAGGCAATCGGAGTATTAACAATGGACGCGAGATAGAGGTTTGTTTCGACGAGGGTTTCCGAGAGAGAGAGATCCTTCGGAAAGATTTCGCGGATCTTAGTGGATAGTTGTTCGACGAGAACTTCGCTAGGCGAAACAGGAGCGTCCGAGATGAAAGCCCGCTGCTGGCCAGCATCCCGAATCTGGACGAGGGCGGCCAGATACTCCTCGGGACTTGAAAAAGTCACAATTTGAACGTTTCCTACGTTGGGGTTCGCGCTTCCTCGCGCGGCACAACTCCCAGTGTACTAGGAGTTGCCCCGATGTACGCAGAAAAGCGTGATCTGTCCTTCAGGCAGGTCAACGGAAAGATGGTAGGTGTCTTTCGGCACCTCATCAAACGAAAACTCGCCCACCACATTCGTTCTAGTTCGATAACGCACAATCCCGTGGGACTCCAGCTTTACTGGTGTGTCGTCAAAAAACTTAGTGTCTGTAGACAATACCTGCCCGACCAGTGTGATTCTGTCATTAGCTTCCATGGATTCGATCTTCACGTCCACATCCACGTCACCGGCCCTGAAAAGCAACTGCCGGGGTGGCACCCCTACACGTCGGACGCCAGCAAGCATGGGCTGATCAAATGTATCGAAGACCAGAGAAGCAATTATCTTGCGCAATTTTCCACTCTCTGCCCTCAAAACTGGCTGGAAGAGGTCGACCCCCCATTGCAGCAAGTCGGTGGGTGGCTCAAAGGCAGAATCTTCTTGAAGCCGAGTCGCCAAAACATAAAATTCCTGATGAAGCTCCGCGCAATCTGCGCACGCAGAAAGGTGTTCCTTCGCCGCCAATTTCTCGACGGAAGATACCTGCTCATCCATGTAACTAACTATATTTTCAACAGTTAAGTGACGCATTTCGCTTAGCTCCTCATTGGCTTGATTTAGCTTCAGTGTCTTCAACAACTTCCATTTCCAACCACTAATGAGTCGTATCTGGTTCCGAAAAATACAAGAATCTATCCTATCTAATGCCTTTTCGCCTCAGAAGTTGGCGGAGCTTATCGAGACATCTGGCTCTGGTCGGACCGATACTTGAAACAGGCATTGCCATATCGTGACTGATGACATCATAACTTGGCGAACGATTATCGAAGTACAGCATTTCAATCAGGCTTCTGCATCGTTTTGGGAGTTCCTCAACGGCTTCCCTCAAAGTCTGATCCCGTTCCGTCTGGAGTCGAAAATGTTCGACATTCTCGAGCGGGTCGGCGGGTTCCTTGAATTCATCATCAGAAGTCGTTTCTCTTGCGCGCTGCGATCGGACGTAAATACATTGACGAGTGGTCGTCGTCACGAGCCAGGCGGGAACCTTCGTGTCATCTTTCAACTCATGTAGATGCTCAATGAGTTTCAAGCAAACCGCCTGAAACACATCGGCGGCATCCGCGGAGCTGAAGTTGAACCGGACTGGAATGGAATATATCAGCCGGCGGTAGCGAACGATCAGGGCTTCCCACGCATGGCCGTCTCCCTTCAAACACAACGAAACGAGTTCCTGATCAGTAAGTGTCTTGTACTTGGGCAAACTCACTATCGGATCTTTCTGGCTTTCCAAAACGTGTGCAGGCCAAAGATCAGCATCACCGAGGAAAAGAGGATGCTCATCGAAAGCCGCAATGTGCCGCCGTCGGGAGTATTTCGATACTTACGATATTCGTCGACAATGCTTGTTATTCCAATCAAAGCAAGAGCCACAAAAAACGTGGCGATTACCTCCAACCAGAGTTGGCGCAGAGAGCGTATAGCATCGCCAAAGATTATTCTCAATTTCGCAGCCATGGAAGGTACCCGACATCCTACACCACTGGAACGGCCACAAACGTGCGCGACGCATGGTGTACGGAAATCAGCCTATCATCTTCCCACGAAGGCGACGGCTAAATTGTGAATTGACCAAAGGAAAGCCTTCTGCGTACGATGGTCAGGCGAGTCACGTCATCGGCACAAGGAGGACGATTCATTTGGATGACAATCTAAAGCACCTCATGAAGGAACTCGGCGCCGCCATCAATGATGCCTTGTCGGAATCCGAGGAGATCAGTGAAGCCATCCAAAACGTTCGTAACGTCGGCTATGACGTCTTCCTCGTACTTGAAGCCACAATCGGTTTTAACAAAAGATCAAAAGACGCAGGCAGCGAAGACATAGAAACCGGCGGTCTGAAGCCGGGCGAAATGAACCTGAAAGTCACAGCGCAGGACCTGAAGTTTCTACGGTCGCTCAAGATCAGCGTAGAAGATCTCGATCAGCATTAGCCCACATTTCCCCCGCAACTGCAGCAACCGTCCCCACCTCGATCGCTTGTATCGGATTAGCCCGCAGGAATCTGCCGGCCGGGCCAATTGGCTGGAAGTGTTCCGGAAAGCCGACGCTGAACAGACCAAGTGTTGGAACAGACAGCGCCGGCCCGAGATGCATCGGTCCTGTGTCGTTACTTACGAATAACCGGGCTGACGCCACAACCGCTGCAAGTTCGGGAATGGTGACGTTCGTAATCACGGTAAGACGCTCTGAATTTTGGCTCGCGTGCTGAACTTTTCTTGCCAGATCCTGACCTGCAGGCCCCGAGATCACCAGAACATTTGCTCCGAAACGTGAAATGGCATGATCTGCCAGCATCGCGAATTTTTCCGGAGGCCATATTCTGTCTGTTACGGGAGCATCAATGTAAAGGGCGAGGCGACGTCCCTGTGGTGCACGCAGCTCGGCCCACTGTCTTAGTCCATCCGGTACGACCAGCGACGGCGAATGCACACTGCTTCCGCCCAATCGCTGAACAACGCGCATGAACATTTCGGACACATGAAGCTGCTTATCCTCCAAGACAGGAGGCAGATTAAAACAAAACGGCAGGTACGACCCATTGTGGCGCTTCATTGCAAGGCGCCGTTGAGCACCGGAAAACCATGCAAGTATGTTTGTCTCGCGAAAACTGTGGAAGTCGATCAAGAGATCGTATCGCTGTCGACGGAGGTCGCGCACGAGGCGTGTCATATTTCCCAGAGCGCGCAACGGTGAACGATCACGCATTGCAATACGATCAACGCCGATAACCTGGTCAATCGCCGGGCATAACTCAGGCAACGATGCGTACCGCCGATCCGTAAGGAAGGTCAGATGCGCTGACGGAAAGCGGGACTTCAGTGAGCTCAGCGCGGGCAGAAGCAAGACGATGTCGCCGAGCCTCGCAAACCGGATGGCAAGAATTTTCAAGACGGAATGATGAGACCGGCCGGTTGCTCGGCCGCCTGAGCCTGGGTGGCCATGCTTCTAAGCCAGTGCAGATACTGCCGGCTTTTGGGTCGCGCGTTCGAATGGATCTGAGCCGCAAACGTAAGAAATTCCGTTATTTCTATGGCCTCAGCCACCTTCATGGCACGGCGATCCGCCGCCTCCTGCGGTTGCATTAACTCGTCCAGCAGGGCCTTCACGTTTCGAAACAACGACTGTCGCACCGGCCCATCTGGCTGGTAATCATAATGGATCCCACTGGAGAGCGTTTTCAGTGTGGCAGTGAGGGCCTTGAAGACCTCTATAACGTCATTATCTACAAGCCACTGCGAATTCAGGGACTCCGTAGCCACTGCGCGGCTCAGCAGGTCAAGGATGCCGCTGTATTCGCGAAGAAAAGCATCATTGAATTTGTGAAGCTTAGCCGCAAGCTCGGGATCCGGGACCCTTTTGTCTGCTTCGTAGGCCCTTCCGGCTTTGAGGTGCACGCAGTCGCTGGGGCAGTCGATCTCAATTTCACGTTTTGTGCCACAGCAAACGGGGCAAATCTGATCTTCTTTCGCTGGGCAGAACCGTTTGGCGGGCCGATCCGCACACAAGGGGCACATTCCCATAAGGCGAAAAGTATACAATAAGCGGGCTTCACACCCGCGGTGGCGAACTCTGCAGCGATGTGATTGCCGTCACGTCGATGATATCGTCCACAGAGCATCCACGCGAAAGATCATTTGCTGGTTTGCAGAGACCCTGTAAGACCGGCCCGATTGCCCGGGCTCCCGCCAGGCGTTCCATCAATTTATAGCTGATATTTCCGGATTGAAGATCGGGAAAGATCAACGTGTTTGCGCGCCCCTTAACCGGGCTTGTGGGGGCCTTGGACCGCGCGATCTCTGGCACCAGCGCAGCATCTGCCTGTAATTCTCCGTCGACCAGCAGAGCCGGATTTCGAGCCTGAACAGTAGTGACGGCCTCGCGAATATGATTCAAGCTGGGGTGATTTGCGCTTCCTTTTGTCGAGAACGCCAGGAATGCAACACAGGGCTCGGTTTCGAGAAATATCCGTGTATTGCGCGCAGTTGCGAGCGCGATGTCGGCCAGTTGGGCAACGGTCGGCACAGGGATCACGGCACAGTCCGCAAAAACGAGAATTCTCGAAGGAAGAACCATCAAGAAGAAACTAGAGACTACGCTCGACTGCGGTTCAAGCCCGATGCAGTGAATCGCGGCGCGGACAGTGGCGGCCGTAGTCGTTTCCGCCCCTCCTACAAACCCATCAGCATCCCCTGCGCGAACCATGGCAGCCGCGAAATACATGGGATTTTCGAGCCGCTTTTGCGCCTCGACCTCGGTGATGCCTTGCGGCCTCCACTCGGGATAAAGCAGACTTGCGTAGCGGTCACGCAGGGATTGCGTCCCCGCGTCCACAATCTCTATCTGGGAAAGGCTGATTCCGAGCTCGCGGGCTTTCTTTTCGATCGCGGCAGGCGATCCTACGAGAACAGGCTTTGCCATGCGCGTAGAAACTGTCTCTGCTGCTGCCTGCAGGATACGTTGGTCCGTTGACTCCGGATAGACGATTCGCTTTGGTTCTCTGGCAGCACGCTCACGGAGCCGAACTACAAAGTCACTCTGCATCGACTGTTACTTTACCGGAACAGGAGGACGCTCACGCTTCTTTTTAATTTCGATTCCGTGGCGTTTGATTTTCTGATTAAGCGTTGAAAGAGGGATCCTAAAGCTGTCCGCTGCTTCAGTCTGGCTCCAACCTGCCTGCTCCAGCATCTCAATTATGACGCGGCGCTCAAAGGTATCGAGGATGTCGAAGAGTGAACTCTCCTTGCTCAACGAAAAAGACGAAAGCGTAGCAAACCGCAATGAAGGCGTTGTAACGGCTTCCGGCAGGAGGTCCCTGCCGATAATCTCGTCCTGTGACAAGACGACTCCGCGTTCGACGACATTCTCCAATTCCCGAACATTTCCCGGCCAGTGGTAGTCCATAAGCACCTTTAGTGCTTCAGAGCTGAACCGGCAAAGCGGCTTGGCGTTTTCGTCGCAATACTTCCTGGTGAAGAACTCCACCAGTTGAGGAATGTCCTCTTTGCGCTCACGCAGCGGTGGAAGCTGGATATTAATCACATTGAGGCGGTAATAAAGATCTTCACGAAAGCGCCCGTCATCGACAAGGCTCTTGAGATCGACGTTGGTTGCCGCAATGATACGCACATCAACCTTGATATTTTCGACGCCTCCCAGCTTCATGAACTCCCGCTCCTGAATTACGCGCAAGAGCTTGGCCTGCGTTTCCGGACTTACAGTACCAATCTCGTCAAAAAAAATTGTTCCCTGATCCGCAACTTCAAACAGGCCCTTCTTTGCAGAGATCGCACTTGTGAAAGCCCCTCGCAAGTGACCGAATAACGTGCTCTCCAGGAGATCCACGGGCATGCTACCGCTATTGACTGGAACGAAGGCCTTGTCCGCTCGAGGGCTTTTCAGATGGATTGCCTTGGCGATAAGTTCCTTGCCCGTGCCGCTTTCGCCTTGTATCAAGACGGTGCTGCGGCTCGGCGCGATCTGAGTCACAAGATCCAAGACTCGCAGAATCTTTTCGCTCTTTCCGATAATGTTGCTGTAACCGAATCTTTCCTTGAGTGCACGGCGGAGTTGCTGGTTTTCACTGGTCAGTTGCCGCTGTTTGATAGCGTTCGTGACGATCACGAGCAGCTTCTCGTTATTCCATGGCTTGGCAATGTAATCGAACGAACCCTGCTTGATGGCACTGACTGCTGTTTCCAAAGCCCCTATTGCAGTGATGATCACGACTGGCAGTGTCGGATCGACGCGCTGTAGATCCTTAAGGACATCCATTCCTGACTTGCCAGGCAACATCAGGTCCAGCATCACAAGGTCATAGTGGTTCTCTTCGACCTGTCGGACGCCTTCTTCGCCGGTCCCAGCAGTGTCGGTAGACAAACCCTCGGACCTCAATAGGAACTCGATACTTTCCTGGATTGCCTCATCATCATCAATTATGAGGACTGATCCCTTTCTCTTAGACATTCACCGGTTTCCTTACCAATGGAAATTCCAATTTAAAAGATGTGCCCCGCCCGGGTGCGCTTTCCACTGAAATATTTCCCCCATGTTCCTGGACGATGCCGTAACTGACTGATAACCCGAGTCCAGTTCCTTTTCCGACAGCCTTAGTCGTAAAGAATGGATCATAGATCTTCTTGATGTTTTCGCCGCTGATACCGGTGCCCGTATCCAGGACTGTTATTTCAATCTTTGATTCAAACGATTTCGTACCAATCTCTAGCACGCCACCGTCGACCATGGCATCGCGCGCATTTACGAATAAGTTAAGGAACACCTGCTGCAACTGTCCCGCGTTACCAAACGTCATCGGGTACTCTGCATCGAGTCTGCGGTCAACCATGATTCGCGCTGTCTTGAACTGATGATCCAGGAGCGACAGCGTTTCATTGATTATTTGATGAACGTCGACTTCTGCGAATTCAGTCGCGCTAGTACGAGAAAACTTTAGGAGGCCATTGACAATTTCCGAGGCGCGGAATGTCTGCTTCGTGATCTTGTCGAGAAG
>CAMAWS010000101.1 GCA_945861845.1 Candidatus Sulfopaludibacter sp. SbA3
CCTGGCACGGGGCTAAAGCCCCGCGCCCACAACCGCTTGATCAATTCCAACCCCGACGATCGCTCTCCAGTCCAGAGTCCGCTAGGGCAACGCAAAAACGTAGATCGCGTTGTGTCCCATCACCGCTGGCGGCATGACCTTGCCAATGAGCCCGAGCGGCCCGGTTGTGACCGACTGTCCCGCACCCGTGTACACCATGACGTACTGCTTGCCGTTGACCGAATAGGTGATGGTGCTGTTGACGATCATGCCGCCGACCACCGTTTCCCACAGGACGTTGCCGGTGTCCGCGTCGAGGGCGCGCAAACGCCGGTTGAGATCGCCGAAAAACACAAGGTCTCCGGCGGTTGTCAGCGCCGATCCGTTGGTCGGCTGTGGTTGCGAGTAGATCACCCGCATCTCGCCCGTTGCGACGTCGATCCTGGCCATTCCCATGTATTTCTGCGGGTCGGAGCCCGGACGCATGATGCCGGTGCGGTTCCCGTAGCCGTTCTGGTTGGAATTGACAGCCTGCATCGACAAGCACTGGTCGTGGAACGGAACATACAGAGCGTTCTTGCCGGGATGATACGCAATTTGCCACAGGCCGCGCGTGTTGTGATAGCAGCCGATGATGGTGTCGCCGTCCTTCTTGAAAAGCTTTTCGGGATTGACGCCCGTCCGTCCGGTCTTGACGTCGACGACGGTCATGTTGACGTTCGGATCGTCGAAGGGGAACGGCCGCGCCCACAGGAACTGGCCGGTTCCCTGTGCGACGGCAAACATGCCACCGCCTTCGGCGACGGTGATCACGACGTCCTGTTCGGTTCCGGCCGTCACCGCCGGGTTGATCCATTTGACAAATCGCGGGTCCGGGTTCACGCGGGTGCGAACCAGAACGCGTTCCTGGTTATGGTCGGCGTCCCAATCGTCACCGGGCAGTTCCTGGTAGTACCACACGAGCTTGCCGGTTTCGACGTTGAGGGCCACGGTTGAGTTGCTATAGAGCTCTGCCGGGGAACTGACGGGGACAGCGTCGTAGCTGCCGTAACGTTTGTACCGTGTGTATGGATTCGGATTGGCAACGCCCCAATACAACACTTTCCGGACCGGATCGTACGAGCCAGGCAAGCCCCACGGGCCGGCGGCCCGTTGGTCGACTGCCAGGTTGCCCCAGGTGTCGCCTCCCGGATCGCCAGGCGCGGCCGTCACATAGAATTTCCAGGCCTCTTTGCCTGTCCTGGCGTCGTGCGCGGCAATGAAGCAGAATTCGCGCTTCGCTTGCTGACAGGTGCGGTTCGAGATCACCTTGCCATCGGCCACCAGCAATCCACCGGCTGTGATCTGGCCATCGTCGACCTTCGTTTCCCAGCGCAGCTTGCCGGTCTGGGCGTCGATGGCGATCAGGAATCCATCCGGTGCGCCGAAATAGATCATGTCCTCGTAGATACCGAGGCTCTTGCTTCGCGCCGCCCGCGCCAATACGCCTTGTGGATAGTCGCGCACATACTCCCAAATCAAATCGCCGTTGGTGGCGTCGAGGGCCTGAATGCTGGCGCCCGGAGCCATCACGTACATGACGCCGCGATAGACGATTGGCGTCGATTCCTGGACGCCCGCCGGCAGGCCGCGCGACCATGCCATGCGCAGTTGAGCGACGTTGCCTTTATTGATTTGGTTGAGTGGACTGAAACGGTGTTGATTGTACGTTCGACTGATGTGGAGCCAGTCGGCCGGATCGGGATTGGCCTGCATCGCCTGGGTAACCGGGACGAACGCTGCGGACTGTGCCGCCACCGGACTCGCCGGACCCGCAGATGCAACTGCGCCTAATAAGCACGCTGCAACGAGATACAACCTGTTCATGATCCTGCCCCCTTGAATTTTTGAAATCATACGCCCGGTACACTTCCAGACCGCATGAGAAATCAGCGGGGCATGAAACACCGCCGGGCGCCATCGCATGCTAGACTTTTCCCCCTGTGCCTTCAACCATCACTCATCTTCAGTGTTCGCGGCCTGCGTGTGGCAAGGTAGCGCCCTATTCCACGTTGCAGAATTTGTGCCCCGTTTGCAGCTCGCCGCTGCTCGCCCGGTACGACCTTTCCATTGCAAAACGGACGCTGACCCTCGACGCTGTCCGCACACGCACGCGTACGATGTGGCGGTACGAAGAAGTTCTGCCTGGCGCTCCTCCGGTCTCACTCGGCGAAGGGATGACGCCGCTGATTCACGCCGGCCGCCTGGGCGAGCGGACGGGACTGAGCAACCTTTATATAAAGGATGAGGGACTCAATCCGACAGCTTCGTTCAAGGCGCGCGGACTTTCGGCGGCCGTTACAATGGCCAAGGCCCTTGGAGCCAAAACCCTGGCCCTTCCCACTGCGGGCAATGCCGGGGGCGCGGCAGCGGCTTATGCAGCGAAGGCGGGTCTGGGCTGCGTGATCGCCATGCCCGCGGATACGCCAATGGCCAACATCATGGAGTCCCGCGCTTTCGGCGCCGATGTGCGCCTGATCGATGGCCTCATCTCCGACTGTGGGAAGTTCATTGCGGATAACAGGATCAGAGAGGGCTGGTTCGAAGTTTCCACGCTGAAGGAGCCGTATCGCATCGAAGGCAAGAAAACGATGGGTTATGAACTGTGGGAGGAATTCGGCGGCAGGCTGCCGGACGTGATTGTCTATCCTACAGGCGGCGGTGTAGGCCTGATCGGGATGTGGAAGGCTTTCGAGGAATTGGAAACGATGGGACGGATCGGGAGCGAGCGCCCGCGCATGATTGCTGCACAGGCCGAGGGCTGTGCCCCCATCGTCAAAGCCTTCGAGCAGCACGGCGAGAGCTCGGAATTCTGGAACAATGCCGCCACGGTGGCGTCGGGCCTGCGAGTACCCAAACCGCTCGGGGATTTCCTGATCCTCGATGACCTTTATGCGAGCCACGGCGAAGCCGTTGCCGCCAGCGACAGTGAAATGCTCGCCGCCTGCCGCGAGATGGCCGCCCTGGAGGGCATTTTCGCCGCGCCTGAAGGCGGCGCCGGACTTGTCGCGATCCAAAAACTTATCGAACAGAAAAAGATCAGGTGCGACGAAAGCGTCGTGCTGTTCAACACGGGCAGCGGCTATAAGTATGTTGAAGCCTGGCAAGCCGCCCTGGGAATGTGACGTTGAAACGCGATTGGAGAACGCTCCACGTTCTCGGCGGGCCGGTGGTCTTTCTGCTGTTGCTTCTGGCGCCGGCGCCGTCGATCCCGTATGCGGTACGCGGCAGCCTCGGCCTTCTCCTGTGGATGGCGTGGTGGTGGATATTCGAGCCGGTCAACCTGGCAGTCACCGGATTTCTGCCGCTCGTAGTGCTTTCTCTCTTCGATTTTCTCCCGGTTGGTAAAATCCTGCCCTCCTATTCCGAAGAACTGATCATCCTGTTGCTGGGCGCCAACATTCTCTCGACTGTCTGGACCCGCTGGGGCTTGGATCGCCGCATTGCCCTGGTGTCCCTGATTGGAGTGGGAACCGGTGCGCGGCGTCAGATCATCGTATGGTTCGCCATTGCAACCGTACTCAGCGCGTTCCTCCCCAATACGGTTGTCGCGGCAGCCCTGATGCCAATCGTTCTGGCGATGCTCCGGTTTATCGGCGTACAGCAGATCAAGGAAAGCGCGTTCGGCTCAGCCCTCCTGATCGCGATTGCATGGGGAACCAGCGTCGGCGGATTCTGGACACCGCTCGGTGGCGCACCCAATCTGCTCACGATCCGGCTTGTGCAGCAGACCGTTATTGGGCACGAGTTCCTTTTCATGACGTGGGTGACCCGACTGCTGCCGTTCGCCGTCGTGATTGCCGGCGTTTCCTTCATCTTCATGAAATTTGCCTTCAAGCCGGAACTGGAGCAGGTGGAAGGAACGCGCGATTATTTTTCTGGTGAACTCCGTTCGCTTGGAAAACTGACGGCGCCGGAAAGGTGGAGTTTGTTCTTCTTTGTAGCGGCAACGCTGCTGGCTTTTACCCGGCAGTTCTATTCCTCGCTATTACCAGGTTTCACTCCGGCATATGCGTTCCTGACCTTCGCTGTGCTGTGTTTCGTGATCCGGCACAGGGGCGAGCCGCTGCTGAAATGGGACTATGCGCAAAAGCACATGGCCTGGGGATTGTTCTACCTCTTCGCCGGGGGAACAGCATTGGGTGAGATCCTCAGCCAGACCGGCACTGCGAAGTATGTGGCCGACCTGCTGGTTCCATTTACCGGCGCCGGAGGGTTCCAGGCCGTTTTCGTGTTTTCGCTCATGACAATGGTCATCACGCAGATCACCAGTAACACGGCGGCAATCGCGATTATGGTGCCGATCACGATCAGTACATTCCAGAGCCTCGGACTCAATCCGATGCCCTTCGTATATATCGTCGCCGTTGCGGGGAATTGTGGATTCATGCTTCCGTCGTCCGCCGGTGGTCCCGCGGTTGCTGCCGGTTACGGCGTGAATCTCAAGATGATGTTTGCTCGCGGTTTCTGGCTCACTGTGTTGCTCTGGTCCGTTATTGTCCTCATGGGCTATCTGCTCATGACGTACTGGCCAGGATTTGCGATCGCTTGATACGCCGGAAGGGCCTAGGATTTTCGGCCGCGAGTCACGCCGAAACCGCGAATTAAGCCGTCAGGCGCCCACAGGTAGACGGAAAACGATTGAGGACTCCTCACGTCTTCACCCGCAGCATCAACCAGATTCCGCCCGATCCAAATATCAAATTTGGAAACCATGCGGCGATGAACGGGGAAAGGCGATTGACGGCGCCCAGCTTGTCGAACAGTTCGAATGTGGACCAGTAGACGATTCCGACAACGACGCAGAGGCCGATGCCGTAAAAGGCGCCTTTCTTCCCGGTGGTGAAAGCAAAGGGCACGCCGATTATGGCCATTATGAAGGCGACGAGAGGGAACGAGAGCTTTCGATTGAGGTCCACGGTCAGGCTGCTGACGTCGAACCCGCTCTGCTTGAGGTCGTCGATGTATCCCTTCAATTCGACATAGGTCATTTGCGCCGCCGGACGCACCTCCTTCTTGAAATAATCCGGATTGTCCATCTCCGGAAACTGAAGACGCTCGAATGGCGCATATTCCACTGAATTGTTGGGTCCCAGCTTCCGGACCCAGCCGTCGTGAAGCGTCCAGTAGAAGCGGTCCCATTCGGCGCGTGATGCAAAGACCCATTCGTTCAGCTCGAACGTGTCCGGTTTGAAAGCAAAGATGGAGACGCCTCCGAAAACGTTGTTGTCGGGATCAAAATAGCCGTAGTGATAGATCCGTCCGTCGGAGCCTGCCATCCATTTGCGCTCCGGATTGCGGTAAGTCTGTGGAGCGCGGCCCTTGATGACGTTTCGAAATTCGTCCTGCCTCTGATTCGAGTAGGGCAACAGATAATCCTGCATGACATAGAGGCTCGCCGATAGAAGCAGTCCCATCATGAGAAGCGGCAGGGCCGTGCGGTACAAGCTCACGGCGCCGGCCTTGACGGCAAGAAGTTCGTTCGTTTTCGTCAGTGTTCCAAGATTGATGAGCACGGCCAGCAGGACTGTAAGGGGAATGACCCAGTAGAGAATCTGGGGCAACAGGAAGACGAAATAGTTCGCGACTACGGAAGTAGCGACGTTATTCCTGAGAATATCGGGCAAGAGTTCAAAGAGCGTGACGATTGCGAAGAGCGCGACGAACACCACAAGAACCAACAGGAAGAAGAACCAGAACCCGCGCAGGACGTAGATATCCAGGACACGGAAGAACTTGGGATGGTGTGAAAACGAATAGGCCCAGCGGCTCAAGCGCTTTCGGATGGGCTGGACCAGGCCCGTTTGGGATGTAAACCAGGTCATTGCCGAGGCCATGAGCGCAAGGAACCGGTTCTCGTGTTCCCGGTCCGCCTTTGAAAGCAGGATAACGCCCAGCGCTGCAAACCCGATATTAGCGATCCATGCGCCGAATAGTGGCGAGATCCTGGCTATTCCGGCAATGCGTGTTCCACCGATAAAGACGAGGTAATAAACGAGCATCAGGATCAGGCTCAGCACAAGGCCCATCGACTTGCCACCGCGTGTGGTCGAGACGCCGAGCGGCAGGGCCAGCAGTGCGAATGCCAGGCAGGCGAAGGGCAGCGCAAGCCGCCGATGAAACTCGATGCGTTCCTCGTAAGTCGCAGATCCGGCCTGCATATGGGCCCAGAGTTCGGCTGTTGAGGTCTGGAGTGGCAGGGGTTTATCTGAGATCACGGCCTCGGGCATGGCAATCGAGACCGTGTTGGACTTGAATGTTGAAAACGAATACCGCTCAGGTGAGAGCGGATCTGGCACGATGTGGGTGTTTCCGTCGGTGAGTGTCAGCTGGAATTGCCGGGTCTTTTCGTCGGATACGAGCGTCCCGGAGCGCGCGAACGTAACGCTGGGCGAGTCGGGATTGCTCATGTCGGAAAGCAGGATGCCGCGCCACTGCAACCCATCGGGGGAACTCTCCTGGACGTAAACGGCTCGATTGGGCAGCTTCTCGTTGAAGACCCGCGGTTTCAGCTCCAGCGACACCTGCCTCATCAGCATCTCGCGCTCCAGACCACGGAGCCGCCCGGCAGTTTGCGGGGCTATCCATACAGTCAATGCCAGATTGAGCGCCCAGGCCACCGTGCCCAGAAACATCACGGGTACCAGCAGCCGTTTCATCGAAATCCCGGCGGCGCGGAATGCCGTTGCTTCGCTGTCGGAAGAGATTCGCCCGAATCCGGTAAGGATTCCGACAAGCACCGCCATGGGGATCGTATAGGTCAGGGCATAAGGGACGATCGCCAGGGATATTGCCCACACCTGCTCAGCCGTTGCCGCCTGCCGGACAATCAACTCCAGGAACCGTCCAAGTTCCCGCGAGGCGAGGAAGAAGGTCAGCACCAACAGCGCAATCAGCGATGGGACCAGCGTTTCGCGAAAAATGTAGCGGTCTAATATTCGCATAGCATGAGCGGCTGCGAATGCAAGCCCGCGCGAAGCGTGAGCGCGATAGCGCGAAACTTGCAGCATAGGGCGCAGCCATCAAGTGATGCTATTCTGCCATTTATGTCCCGAGTCCTTGTTTCTTTTCTTTGGCACATGCACCAGCCGTTTTACAAGGATCTGGTGCGGCAAACCTACGTCATGCCCTGGGCATACCTGCACGGAACCAAGGATTATCTCGGCATGCCGGCGCTCCTGGACGAATTTCCAGACGTGCACCAGACCTTCAACCTGGTTCCGTCCCTGGTCCTTCAGCTCGAGGAGTATGCCCGCGGCGAAGCGCGTGACGAGTCGTTCGACCTGGCGTTCCGGCCTGTCGACGGGCTGGATGCGAGCGAGCGCAGCTTCATCATTGAACGATTTTTTCCAGTGCCCGTCCGCACGATGCTGCAGCCGTTTCCGCGATATTTTGAGCTGCACGAGAGACGAAACAACCCTTCAAGACACGCATTCTCGGACCAGGACATTCGCGATATCCAGGTCTGGTGGACTCTTGTGTGGATGGATCATGACAGGCGGCCCCGCGAATTCGTCGAAAAGGGAAGAGACTTCACCGAACAGGACAAGGCAATTCTTCGGCGGCTGGTACTGGAGACTCTCGCCGAGATCGTGCCGACCTACCGGAGAATCCAGGAGAGCGGCTCGATCGAGATTTCAACGACGCCGTTCTATCATCCCATCCTGCCGCTGCTGATCGACAGCCGAGTGGACGACCCCAATGTCCCAGTCGAGATCCGTTTTCCTGAAGATGCACGGGAACAGCTATCGCGCGCGCGGCGGTTCATGCAGGAGCGGTTTGGCAAGGCGCCCCAGGGCTTGTGGCCTTCGGAAGGATCGGTTTCGAACGATGTGGCCGCTCTTGCAGCGTCCTTAGGATTTCGGTGGATGGCAACCGATGAAGCTATTCTCGCGAAATCAGGCGTCGACCTGGGCTGGGATAATCGACGGAAGCTTTTCAGGCCATACAAGGTGGGCGATATAACGGTGTTCTTCCGCGATCGCGGCCTTTCCGACTCCATTGGGTTCCACTACATGCATCAGCCCGCTTTTGACGCCGCGCAGGACCTCGTGCGGCGCCTCAGGGAATTTCCTGAGGGATCTCACGTCTCAATCATCCTGGATGGCGAAAATCCGTGGGACTACTATCCCAACAGCGGTCGCGACTTCCTGCGGCACCTCTTCGACCAGATTCACAAGGAACCGGCCGTTGAAGCCGTGACCTTATCCGAGGCGTGCGAAAGAATGCCTGCCGAGCGGTTGGACTGGCTGGCGCCGGGGTCCTGGGCGAATGGCAATTTCTACATTTGGATGGGTCATCCGGAGGACCATGAGGCGTGGCAGTGGATCCGGCTGGCTCGCACAGACCTGATGGAACTCAAAGGCGAGGTGCTTCAGGAGAACTGGGATCTTGCTTACGAAGTTCTGCTCATTGCCGAAGGCAGCGACTGGATGTGGTGGTTTGGAAACGATTTTTCGAGCGAACAGGATGCGATCTTTGATTCCCTCTTTCGCCAGCATATTGGCAATATCTACCATCTGATCGGATTGCCTGCCCCGGACGGTCTGGATAAACCCATCAAGAAGAGTCTTGAGGGTAAGAGATCGGTGATGGCTCCGCCGCCCCCGCCCGCTCACTGAATTGCTTCATTCATGAAGGATCTGTTTTCGTCTTTCTCGGCGCTATTTGGGGTTCGCTAAAGACTTTGATGATGTGAGCGGCGAGTCCTTCCTTGATTTCGCGGTGCCTGGGAACCGGCTGCGCAGAACCGTTGGCCGGATTGCGATACCAATCGTGCTTCTTTCCGTGCCGGATGAACACACAGCCAAGATCTTCGATTTGCCGAATGAGGTCGGTCCGTTTCATGCGACGATCAAGTCGTCAACCTTGCGGATACCGGGTAAGCTGCCATCAGTAAGATCTCGATAAACATCGAGAAGATGTTCTTTCAAATCTTCAA
>CAMAWS010000102.1 GCA_945861845.1 Candidatus Sulfopaludibacter sp. SbA3
GCTGCGGGGGCAAGTAGCCCGTGGTAGCGATAATGTAGAGCTCTACATTATCGCTACCACGGGCTACTTGCCCCCGCAGCAGTGTGGAGACCGCTGATTGTTCCAACCGCGATTGGCCAGAGCAGCGACGTGTGTTTGAACGCGCAGCCTGCGTCTGAATTATCAGCGGCGCCGACTGCCGATACACCGCCTGCGCCTCACACTCTGCCAAGTCCGCACCCACGCAACTATACCTGGTCTGAATTGATGAAAAGGGTTTTCCTGGTGGACGTCCTTCAGTGTGAACGTTGCGGCGGCCGGATGAAAATTATTGCCACAATTCATCCTCCCGATAACACCCGAAAAATCCTGCAGTGCCTGGGCCTGGCTTCCCGCGCACCACCCGTGGCTCCCGCCGCCTTCGATTACAATTACCACATGGACTTGTTCTGAACATCGCGGTAAAGCGTAGCGGGATAGGTGTGTTTCCCCACCCACACGAATATTGCCTTGAATCCGCCGCCGGCCCGGAAATCCTGCTTTAAATCCGCCGCGCGCCGGCCTGTGGCCGCGCGCTGGTTGACATAACGCCCCTACTAGGACATTCTCACCGCTGCCATCGTCGCCAGTAGCTGCTTGAACCGCTTATCCGCAGACAGGGTCGCCTTACAGCGTTTCGAAGCTGTCGATGTATTCAGGAGCGGCTGGAGTCAGCGGCGGAGCCCTTGAGGGCAGGCCCAGCTGTTTTGTTGTCTGGTCCATTCGTCAGATCCAGTTTTCGACTTTCAACCCCGGAACACGCTTGAATTCGCCTTCGTTGTTCGTGACCAGATGGGCACCCAGGCTCAATGCGTGGGCGGCGATCAACAGGTCCAGCGATCCGATGATTTGCCCCTTCTTTTCCAGGAACGCGCGAATCTTGCCGTAAAGTGCAGTGGCTTCGCGGTCGAACGGGGCAACCTCAAGCTGCCCTGCGAACCCTTTCAGTGCGTCCCGATTTCGCTCGGGTCGTCCACTCTGCGCGACTCCATACTCCAGCTCGGCGAGCGTAATGGCGGAGATGCCAATCTCGCCGATGGACGTGCGCTCAAAACGATTGAGCAGGCGTTGTGGCCGATGCTTGATCAAGTGAATGCAGATGTTGGTGTCGAGCATGAACTTCATGAAAACGCCTTGTTCCTCTTGTCCATAGGCGGTTGTTTTGGCCGGACCGTCATGAAGTCATCGGTGAACTTGTCGAGGCTCTCCAGCAACAAAGACCACGAACGGGCGCGCGGACTGATGACGAGGGTTTCCCCTTGTCTACGAATTTCCACCTCATCCGACTCGAATGCGAATTCCTTCGGGATGCGCACTGCCTGACTGTTACCGCTTCGGAACACTTTGGTTGTCTTGGTCATCTGAGCCTCTGTATATACGCTAGGATATACGTCAATCGACCGTCAAGGATTTAACGGTGCTTGCGTTCCGGATTTACTCGACTTCATTCAGCGTGTCTCCTGGAATCTTCACATCTATCATTGCGATCGCCGCGACCTTCGCCTGTTACATCGCGGCCCGGCGGCTTCGCGGGTGAACCCGCTCGTCTCCCTCCGTCAGGATTGATTGCAACAATCTTCAGCCGTCGTGTGTGACGGAGATGGTGTACTGGCCCGCCGGCAGATCACGAAAATAAAAGGTCCAGCCGCCGCTGGTGTATGCGGTGCGGTTCCCCGGGGTTAACGTGACGAGAGCTTGCGCAATCTTGTTGGTGTCCCCGGCCAAAACGGGGCGCGTCGCGCCCCTTCCATCTAGACTGCGACATTGACAATCGCTGACAACCACCCTCCCATCAGAGATACATCAGAGAGAGGGCGCTTAAACGCCTTACACTTCTGAGGAAAGCGGGCGCTATACTTGGCGACACTATGGGTACATTGATGGAAATGAAACGATTTGCGCTTCTCGTCCTTTGTCTCGTAGCGCCGGTGTTATTGGCGCAGGCGCAGCAGCCGGCTATCAACGTCGATGCGAACCTGAAGACGGGGCCAGAAGTTGGACAGAAAATTCCCGCATTCAGCGCCACGGACCAGAAAGGCAGAATCCGCAACTTCGATTCGTTGAAGGGCCCGAAGGGGCTCGTTCTCTTCTTCAATCGTTCGGTGGACTGGTGACCGTGGTGCAAGACTCAGCTCGTCGAGCTGGGACAAGCCTATACGCAGTATCAGAAGCAGGGCCTTGGCGTGGCCGTCATCACTTATGACAGCCCGGCAGTCATCAGGAATTTCACGGATCGCCTTGGAATTGGCGTGCCAATTCTTTCGGACACGGATTCGAAGATCATCAGGGAATTCGGGATTATCAATACCAACATCCCCCCGGCCAGTTTTCAGTACGGAATTCCTTTTCCAGGAACGTACACGCTCGATACAAATGGCGTCGTGACGGCAAAGTATTTCGAGGATACGTACAAGGAACGGGTGACGCCCAATTTCATTTTAAGCACGCAGTTCGGTGAATCCGGCGTCCACAAGTCGCAGGTGCGCACCGATCACCTGACACTGACGTCCTATGTCAGCGACGAGAAGTTATTCGCAGGCAACCGCGTGTCATTGGTCCTCGATATCGAACTGCCGGCGAAGATGCACTTGTACGCGCCCGGCGTGAAGGGATACAAACCGGTGGTGTTCCAACTGGATCAGCATCCTAACGCGCGATTCTTCGATGCAAGCTTCCCGAAGGCGGTCATTATGAATTTGCCGGCCATCAAGGAGACTGTTCCTGTTTATTCGGGGAAGGTGCGAATTACACGTGACATCATCCTTGGAACAGATGAAAACATGCGGAAGGAATCAAACGTCGAAATCATGGGCAGTTTTGAGTATCAGGCCTGTGACGACGAGATCTGCTACCTCCAGGCGAAGGTTCCGCTGAAATTTTCCATCGCCGTGCAGAATCAGGATATCCCGCGCGTGCCGCAAGACCTCCGCCGCGCTGCACCGGCAGGAGCTGTCCGCTAAAGGCTCGATTCAACAGAAGTGGGCGATCGCAGCATTATCGCCCACTTCCTGTTTTCTAAATCTCCTCAATATCCGCCGAATACTCGATCGCAATGCCGCGCTTCACGCTGATCGCGGCGGGGCATCCGCGCTCGTGTACATCAACAGCGCGTTCCGCATCCGCGCGCTTGCCTTTCGGGACCTTGACGTTGTATTTCACGCGAATGCGCGTGATGACCATTTTGCCTTCCACTTCTTCAATGTCGCCTTCAACGTCGGACGTCAGCGTATTCGGATAAGCAGGGATTCCTCGTGATTCCAGGGCGCCGCCCAGGGTGCCGGTCAGTCAGCCGGCGACTGCGGCAACGAGGTAGTCGAGTGTTGCAGGAAGATCTTCTTCGGGCTCCATCTTGTAGAAGTGCTTGATGCCTCCATGGACGCCAAATCGGACAGGCTCCGGGAAATTTTCGATATAAGCCAGCCGGAGTGGACGCTTCTCCTGAACAATGCGAACCCTGGACGTGTGAACATTCATCAGATTTCTCCTAATGCATGACTGGTGTCCCCGGCCAAAACGGGGCGCGTCGCGCCCCTGCCATCTAGACTGTGACGTTGACAATCGCTGACAACCACCCTCCCATCAGAGATACATCAGAGAGAGGGCGCTTAAACGCCTTACACTTCAGGCGCTAAAGATCGACCCGAATTACGTCCGCGCAAAGGAAAGCCTGGCGAAAGCGGAAGCGGCATTGCGGGACCAGCCGGGCACAGGCGGACGCTGACGCAGCGAACATCAGAATAGCGAAAGTCGCGGCTCAGGTGCGGGGACATTGTCCTGAGCCTGCGCGTGCGCTGATCCGCCAGATTCCTTCCTAGACACATTACGTAACCAAGTAGGTGGGCGCTTTCCATCAGCCTCACGGTTCTAAGAGACTTAGACAGCGGAAACAGTCGTGCACTGGGATCAGGCATGCAAACCAACAGGGGCTTTTCTCTAGCCGAAGTTCTTGTATCAATGTTTCTCGTGACGACGGGGCTGTTGGCCATGGGACATACCATGGGCAAGGCCATTGAAGCCAATTACCGTACAAGCCAGGAAGGCGATGCAATCGGGTTTGCTTTGCAGAAGATTGAGGTACTGAAGACAGTACCTTTCACGCACGCCGACCTTTCAGCCGGAGCCCACTCCGACACCCCAGCCGCTGGATTTGCGAGAGGCTGGTCCGTCACAACGACAGGGAATGCAAAGAGCATCACACTGACCGTAACCCGGCCCATACCAAATCAAACGAAGCCGGTCATGGTGGTATTGGGAATCGAGAGGGTGCAATGAGAGCAATGAGAAACGAGAAGGGCGCAACGTTGATTGAAGTCGCGATCACGTCATTGCTGACGGTTACGATCATCCTGGCGGTTGGATCGGTAACCGCCCAAACAAACAGGAAACTCTTTTCCGAGACAGATCGCATTGAGATGCAGGAAAAAGGCCGCGCCATCATGGACATCATCGCCACGTATGGACGCGCGACCGGAGCCGACCGCGCAGGCATCTTCAGCAACGCGCCATACACCACCACGTCGGTTATGCCGATTCCACAGGCAAGCAGCACAATGATGCGGCTCCGCTCCGATTACGACGACAACGGGGCGCTGGCCACGACACTTCCGGAAGACATCACGGTTTCCTGGACCAGTGGAACGAAAACGCTGGTTATCGGTTCGTCGACGTTCTCGAACATCAGCAATTTTGTCATCCGTTACTACGACAGTTCAGGCGCCCAACTGGCTGGAACCTGGAACATCGCGGCAAGCGCAGCGGATGGCCCGGCATTGCGGTCCATCGCCCGCATTCAGGTCGAGGTGGAACTTGAAGCGCGCCATACAGATCCCACCACTAACCAACTCGCGCATGAAACCCTGCTCTGGGATGTGGCTGTGCGCAATCAGCTAACGACGCTGTGAGGCTGTCATGAAGAAGAACAATGAAGGATACGCGCTGCTGGTCTCGATGATCGCGCTGGTCCTGCTGACCACGATTACGGGCCTCATGGCCCTGTCGGCCGGTGGCGACATGAAAAGGTCGAACAATGCACGAACCGAAATGCAGAGTCACTACGTGGCCGAAGTCGGGCTTGAGAAGGCGCTGATCTGGTTCAGGAACAGCTACGGCCTGCTTGGCAACGCGCTTGTAAACACGGCGCCGGGAACACCGCCGACAGTGACTGACCCGGCCGGAAATACCTACACAGTGCCCGTCAGCCTCACAAACGGCTCTCCCGTTGTCCTGAATACCACCGGCATCGGCTCGGCAACCACGCACCCCGCGTCGTACACGAATTCCCAGGGTGAGGCGGAAGCCAACATGACGACCTCGTTCTCCGCCTCGCTTGCGAACCAGGCTGTACCCATGGGCACCCAGGGCAACGGTACGTATGCGGTCATGGCTACGCTTGTCGGATACGCCCCGGAACGCTGGCGCATCGATTCCGTCGGAACATTTTCAGGACGGCGCAAGGCAGTATCGGTCTTCCTGGAGAAACTTCCTCTGACGCCTTTCGTTCACGCGGCGTACACGTCGGCGAGTCCGGTGGATTTGACAGGAAACCAGACCATCGATGGCCAGGATCACGACCTTGATGGCGACGTTATCGGCGGCATCGGCATGCCCGGCGTGTCGGTAACCGATACAAACCCGCTGCCGGAAGTTTCGGGATCGGGAGAAATCAAGTCAAACGTCAGCGGAAGTACCGTAACGATTGACCATGACACAACATATCCCGATCCGCTGCCCGCAGACTATCCTGTAAACAACGACATCGATCCTGATGATTATCCAGACAGTCCAGCCGCCGCACTGGGGCTCGATCCTGCGGTATATCAGCCATATCTCGATGGGATGAAGCAGACGAGCGTCCCCTGCCACATTTCGGGATTGGTGGTGCTGGACCTGAATTTTCCGACCGGCAGCGCGCCCGGGGGCTGCGACTATTCCGGGGATGGCATCCTGGTTCTCCACAACCCGCGGTATAGCCCGCGGTATTTTGATCCCCTGGATCCGCTCTACACGTCAGGCACATCTCCGATTTCAGGCCAGACGGCAGCGCAGTATAGGGCAGATACGCTCAACCAACCGAGGTACTTCAACTACAACGCGAATAATACCTTCAAGGGAATCATCATTGCGGATTCGATCGGAGAAATCGGCCCTGGTATTTCGGGAAGCGCGGCAATCCTTGGCGCCATCATTTCCCTGGATCGAGTGAATGGAGCGATCGGAACCGGCAATGCCAGTATCGGCTACAGCTCGATTGCTGTCAGCAACGCAGTGAATTCCGTACCGTATACGAAGCAGCGCGGCACGTTCCGGCAGCTTCTGAACGACTGACATCAAGGAGCCATCGTGAAACGCTTACTCATTCCGGTTATCTTCTTCCTTCTCACGGGAATTGAGGCCCGAGCCCAAAGCCTGGCGGACGCCGCACGCGCCGAGCGGCTCCGGCAGCAAAACGTGGAATCTACCGTGAAAGTCCAGAAGGCCGGCGACAAACCTGTTGCCGCGGCTGAAGAAGACCAGAAGGCCGAAACCGTTGAAACGCCCACGGAGCCAAAGAAAGAAATCACGCAAAAAGAGAAGCTTCGGAACGAGCGCGTGGACATAGTCAAGAAACGCTCGGAACTGTTGGTGCGAATGGACGAGGTGAAACACGACCCCCTTGCAGTCAAGGCGATCGAGGCCGAGTTGATCGGGCTGTCCAGGCGCGCCGAATCAGCCAAGCTACAACACCTGGGAAAGAACGAACAGCCGGCACAGTAGGCATAGTTCTACCTGTGGGCCTGGGGCTTCAGCCCCGTGCAAAGTTCAAAATGGAAATTTCTTGTTGGAACCTGGCACGGGGCTGAAGCCCTGCGCCCACAGGCAGACGAAAAGCGCGGACTAAAACGCAAGATTCCCGACGTTATCGCGTTCTCACACCGCACCCCAATACCCGCGCGCAGCGCGGGTATCCAGCCCGCACCCGTCCCGGCATGTTTGGACTTCACCTTCGGAAAAAGTCTGTCGTATCATGCTGGGTCATATCGACAATCCCGGATTCTTTATTCAAATGGGAATGGCTTCCATGCCGGGCTGGCTGGAGGGCATCTTCGACCGCAAATATCCGCACTGGAAGCACGTTGATCTTAACGAAGACGGATCGTGCGCCTCCGCGCCGGCCGGACTTCGCGTCCTGGAAGAAATGCTGAAACGTGCCGGGAAATCCGGGGACAGACTCCGAATTCCGAAGTTCAGGAATTCGGAGTCTGTCCCCGGATTTCTACGTTAGACTTAACCGGCATTCTATGATTGAGCGGCATTGGAAACGGAAGCGACTTGTGATGTTCATGGCGGCACTGTTTGCTGCCGTTTTCATTCTTGGCACGAGGCTTCGCGCAGCCGCCGAAGACTTCCCTATTTACTTTCCAGATTCCAAAATAGTAGTAAAGTCGGAAACGCTCAATCGCACAACGTACCTGCCCATCGTCGACATCATTCAACATCTCGGGCTTCCATATACCGATGCACTGGCGCTGGAAACACTTACGATTCGCAGCGGCACTTTTCGCCTCGTCGCCACAAGAAACAGGGCCTTGATTTCGATTAACGATCAAATCGTGCTTCTCCAGAGTCCGATCTTGAAGGAAAACAACCGCTGGCTCGCGCCAATGGAGTTCCTCACCCAGGGCCTGGCCCGGATTACGGGCACGGAATTCCGATACCGGGCTGGATCGGTAAGGGTTCTTGCCGGCGATGTGCGGGCGCCGGAACTCGTCATGAATGCGCAGGATCTGGGTCCGGTAACCCGGCTGACGATCCGCACCGGGATTGCAGTGAACCTGGACGTGCAGCGCGACGACCAGAACAATCGAGCGATCGTCAGGATCGACCATGCCCCGATGGACCCTCTTCGCGAACGCATCGACCAGAAGGATCGCCTGGTCAACTCCATCGTGTTCAACGACTCGGACGGAGAACCGAAAATCGTGCTGGAAACAACCGATGAAGCCGGCGAAATCAAGGTCACCGCGGCAGACGGAAACCGGCTCTTCTTCGTGGACGTGCTGCGGCGCGTGGCGCAGGTTACCGAGGCCGCGCCTCCGGCGGACGTCCCAGCCGGGCGCATTGACGCTCCTTCGCCCGAAAGGCCCGAAAGAAAGATCCGCGTCATCGTTATTGATCCGGGCCACGGAGGCATGGACTCGGGCACGACCGGTCCCTCGGCCGCCGAAAAGGATCTCACTCTCATTATGGCGCGCAGGCTTCGGACCGCCCTGCAGAATCAGGTCGGAGCGACCGTCCTGCTGACGCGAGATTCCGATATTGCGCTCGACAATGAAGCGCGCTCGGCGGTGGCGAATAACAATCAGGCCAATGTCTTCGTGAGCCTGCACATTGGGTTTTCGGCTAACAAGGCCGATTCCCCCTCTTCCATATTTGTGATGCAGGAAGATTTTGGTGGCGCTGCGGGAGCCGCGGAATCGGGAATCGGAATGTTTCTTCCCTGGTACCTCGGATACAGGACGAACCGGCCGGCAAGCGGCCGCATTGCAGCGTTGCTTCAGGAGGAACTGACGAAGGCCGTACCTGGATGGAAATTCCCGATAAGAAAGGCTCCGCTCGGGGTTCTGGCGAGCGCCACGATGCCCGCGGTTGTGCTGGAACTCGGAAACGTGAACAACTCCCTCAACTCGCAAACCTTGATGGACAACGCGTTTCAATCCCGGATCGTCACAGCCATTGTGAATGCTACCCTGCGTTTTTCAGAACTGCAGGCACCGGCGGCAAACTGATATGACCAGACGCATCAAAATCGGACTCTTCGTACTGTGCATCGGAACTGCCGTGTCGCTCGGCTTCTTTGTGGACGTCGTCGGC
>CAMAWS010000103.1 GCA_945861845.1 Candidatus Sulfopaludibacter sp. SbA3
AAATCGCTTGCGAAGGGAGTCGCTGCCGCGTAATCTATGAAAGTCGAGAGTCGCTAACTTTCAACGACGTTCCGGGCAATCTCCTATGCGATCCGAAGCAGTTTCGGGCTTGATCTAAAATCGATAGAGGCATGAGCCTCATGGAATACATTGAAATCGAGTACAACCAGGAACTGAAGGCACTTGAGGCCCTCTTGTCGGATGTGAAGCGCCCGGGCGATTTCTTCATGGCCGGAACAATGGAGATACCGATGCCACGAGTGGAAGTCAAAGGTGTCGGCACGCTTTCGTTCCCGATACCAGTCCCACAGATCGCGGCGTTGGTGCAACATGCGACTCAGGCGCCGTACGGCCGTGGCGAGGAAACAGTTGTCGACACGTCCGTGCGCAACGTCTGGCAGATCGCTCCTGGCGCCATCAAGATCAGTGGAAAATCCTGGGCCGGGAACTTCGAGAACATCCTGTCGAAAGTGACCGCCGGTCTCGGCTGCCAGGACGCGAAGGTCTCCGCCGAGCTTTACAAGATGCTTGTCTATGACCGAGGCGGGTTCTTTCTTGCCCACCGCGACACCGAAAAGACCGCCGGTATGTTCGGGACGCTGGTCGTGACGCTGCCCTCGACCTATCAGGGCGGAGCCCTTCGTATCCGCCACGCGGACCGCGAAGTGACCGTCGAGACCGGCGCCACCGATCCCTCCGAAATCTCCTTCGCCGCATTCTATGCCGACTGCGAACATGAGGCTCTGCCGGTCCGGGAAGGCAATCGCGTTTGCTTGGTGTACAACCTCGTCCAAGAGCGAGCGAAGAGCAAACATCTGGTTCTGAATGCCCCCAACCACGGACCACAGGTTGGGAAGGCGGCAGCCATTCTCGAGAAGTATTGGAGTTCAACGAAGGCGCCACCAAAAATTGCGTGGCTCCTCGAACACCAGTACAGCCCGGCAGGACTTTCTTTCTCGTCGTTGAAGGGCGCCGATGCGGCGAAGGTTCAAGTATTGCTACAGGCGGCCCTCCCAGCGCAGTGCGACGCCCATCTTGGGGTCGTCCACATCGGAGAGACTGGTGGCGCCGAAGAGGATTACGACAACTCCTACAGGTCACGGGGGCGTCATTGGGACAACGATCAAGATGACGACGAAGAAGACGATAGCGACGGCGAAGACGTGAGCTTCACGGCCGTGACTGTTGACGACGGCTGGCAGTACCTGGATGAGTGGCGCGACAAGAAGGATCGCGCCGTGGAGTTTGGCCGAATTCCGCTGACACCGGGCGAGTTGCTCCCGTCCGGTGCTCTCGACCAAGAGCCTCCCGACGAGAAGCGTTTGACGGAGGCGTCTGGCAACGAGGGCGCAACCTACGAGCGGAGCTATCATCGGGCGGCGCTCGTCCTCTGGCCCGCGAACCGCATGTTGGACGTTCTTATCGAAGGTGGCGTTGCCGCCACCGTACCGTACTTGCAACGGCTGGTGAAAACAGGCAAAAGCACTCGAACTGAGGCGATGGCAGCCGCGCAACGCGTCGTGGAAGAGTGGTCTACCGCTGCATTTCCACCGGATCGCTACTCGACGGGCACCGTCGCGTCGCCAGAGGCGTCAGACCGGGCACGCATGATTTCGGCGCTCGTCGAACTCAATGCGCCCGCACTGCTCGAACAGTTCGTTCGCGACGCTGTCCTATCCACTTACAATGGCGTGGAAAACGCAGCCTTGGTGGCTTCGATAGGCGTGCTGGGGGACGCGAGGGGTGCCCGCATTCTTTCAGCACTGGTAGCCGCGCGAATGGGGAATCAGCCGGGCGAGTGTGTCGAGTTGTTGCTCAACCTTGCCGCGGAGCCTGTGCCATCTTTTGGGAAGATCGCCGAGGCGGTTGTCGCCGGCCTCGAGACGATTGCACCGCCGAAAAATCACGAAACCGACGCCCTCTGGCAGTTACGCGCAATAGCGGCCCGACTTGAGCCGAAACGAGGCTTGGCGCCGGAGTTCCTCGTGAATCTGTTTTCAGCGTTATTGCCTTTCAAGCAGCAGTTGTCGAGCGCCGCCGCGGAGAAGGTCGGGGCACGGCCAGAGGTCTTCGCTCCAACGACCCTGGTCATTCCGTCGCTCGAACGCCTGTGCGCTGAGCGAGGTGATGATGACCGAGCCGTCCAGCACTTATGGACGAACTCCGCACAGTTCCTGCTGTTGCGCAGCGAGGTTCCTCCGCAGCCTCCGCCAGATTGGCGTCTGCAAGGGAAGTTCACCTGCACTTGTGCCGACTGCAGCGAGTTGCAGGCCTTTGCTCGCAACCCCGCGGAGAAGATGCATCGTTTTCGAGTGAACAAGGAACGCCGCCGGCACCTTCACCAAGTGATCGACCGGCACCGGCTCGATATGACTCACGTGACGGAACGCGTCGGTTCACCCCAAACCCTGATCTGCACCAAAGACCGCCGGACATTCAACTCGCGTATGAGGGAATACCACAGTGAGATCGCGGCCATGCGAACGCTCGTGAAATTGGCGCCCAGGACAGCGGCCGCTGGTGGCCTTTGCAAGCGTATGGAGGCTGCGGTAGAGGCGGGCTCGGTTTGAGATTCTCGACCTCCACATTGATCGCAGGAACTGAGATCGTTCCTTGGCTCGCCGCAACTGGGGAGTTGGCATACTCGCCCCATTCTCCGCCGGAGCAAGAGTACTTCTTCCAGTATTCATGGGTCGTTCCTGGCATTCTTCGAGAGGGCACAAACAAGCGACGCCACTACTGGTTCGGTGACCCATCGAAGGACCATCCGAAGGTGAGGCTGCTGTTCCGATTCTGGAATGACGCACGACGGGGCGCTTGTGTTTCGCTGTTCGTTTCACATGGGGTGGTAGCACTCGCTACGGACCTGACCGCGCCGGTCGCAGCCTATCGTCATCATGACGTCCACCCATCCGGCCACACTGCCGAGCGCTTGATCCTCATGCAGCACGGCAGCTATCACATCGGCGACCTCGAAAGCCAACCGAGGGTCGATCAAGGCGAGGCCGTGCTTTACCGAGGAATTCAGAAGGCCAAGACCTACGTGCTCCACACGTTGACAACCGTGGAGACACGCCGTCGGGTATTGGAAGTTCACGCGCGCAGCCTGACCGATTCCGTCATGTCATTCAACGCTGCGCACTGCAATTAGATGCGCTGCGAGACGGGCTACTTGAATGATGGGAGCTTCCTGTTCAACGGTCTTTGCCGGGAAGCAGGATTGGATCCCGATGCACCGCCCATCAGATCCGTCATCTATTCCGGCTACGCGCTCGAGGAATGGTGCGCTTCGCGGAAGTTTGGGCCGAACTACGTCAAGTTCCGCACGCCACTGACAAACCTTCGCATCACGACTTTTGTGGCGGGCGAAACCGAGGTCAAGGTCATCGACCCGAACAAGCTTGAGGTCATCGAAGCTGTTGGCTGCAAGATTCGCGAGGTACACATTTGAGGCTTCGTGCCGATGCGAACAGTATTGCGTCTAGTGCGAATAATTCGAATATGGAATGGTATGCTCAAGATATGGTTCACGAAGCCGTTTCGATTCACCCGCAGAACACCGAGAAACTCCAGGATGTCGGACGTCTGCTACGTCGCGGCCGTGCGAAATTCACCGGGTCTAAAGGCGAGAACATGGCCATTCCAGAGCCCCTGTACTCGCTGCTGAAGGATGCCGTTCGCAACCTGACGCAAGGTCGCTCGCTGGTGCTAATTTCTGAAGAGAGGCAACTCACGACGCAGCAAGCGGGGGAGTTGCTCGGCGTATCGCGGCCATTCTTGATTCGGTTGCTCGACGCCGGCGAAATGCCATTCAGCCTTGTCGGGAGACATCGCCGCATCAAGGTACGCGATGTGATCGACTACTCGAAGCGAAAGTCCGATCGGAAAGCTGCGCTCGACAAGATGGGGCGCGATGCACATGCTGCTGGACTCTACGACAAATCGGTGGGCATTCCCAAGGGCGGTCGCGACGAGTAGCCGGATGAAGCACCGGCCGTTGCTCTTTTGGATGCCTGCGTTCTCGTACCGATGCCGCTGGCCGATACTTTGCTGCGGCTCGCCGAACCGCCTGCTATTTTTGATGCCCGGTGGTCAGAAGACATTCTCGGCGAAATGAGCCGCACGCTCGTGCGCCGTTTTGCTAAAACCCCGGCAAACGCGCGGTACCGAGTGGCGGCAATGCGCAAGTTCTTTCCGCATGCACTCGTGTGTGGCTACGAGCCGCTCGTCAGCCAAATGGGCAATCACCCGAAAGACCGGCATGTCCTGGCTGCGGCGCTCACTTGCAAAACCGACTACTTGGTCACATTCAATCTTCGGGATTTCCCCGCGATGGCTGGCGATCACACGGCGGTTGTGGGACCGTCGGCTTATCTGAAAACTCTTTGGAAACTCGACCGATCGGCAATCGACGTCCGCCTTCGGGAACAAGCCGCTGCCATTGGCTTCGGCGTCGAAGAGTTGCTGGACCGGTTGGCGCAATCCATCCCCGCTTTCGTCGAACTGTTGCGAAGCCGTGACTGACGCTCCTGTGAGCCCGACTCAAATCAGCCGCGGCTGCTCTGGCAGGCCGCCGGTGACTCGATAGCCCATATCGGCGTAGCCTCGCAGTCGTCGTTCGTACATTCGCGCTAGCATGAGGACGTTCGAATCCACGTAGTCGTAAACCTCGACCACGCGCTTGTTGTCGTGCAACCGGTGGAGCCGCCCGACGTACTGTTGTAGAGTCCCCTTCCATGAGATCGGCATCGCCAGGAATAGGGTGTCCAAGCGCGCGTCATCGAAGCCTTCGCCGATGTAGCTGCCGGTGGCCAGGATGACTCGCTGCTCGGTTTCGGGCACGTTGGCCAATGCCTCGCTGATCGCCTTGCGCTGCTTTCGACCCATGCCGCCCTTCAAGACGAAGACGTTGTTGACGACGCCGGACAGCTTCGCTTCGAAGTGGGCCAGGTGCTCAGTGCGTCCGGTCAGCACCAGCGGACACCGGCCTTGCCCGACGGCACGAATCAGATCCTGTGTGATGAGTTCGTCCCGGGCCGTGTCGGCAACAAGCGCGGCGTACACATCCTGAATCGTGATGTCGGCACCCTCACCCCGCATGCGGAAGTCGGTGATTCTCGGAATCACGACGTGTTCGAAGGGATTCGTGGCGTTCATCGCGCGGGCACTCATCGAATACCGCGCCGGGCCGCACTGCATGTACATGATCGGGTGATGACCGTCTTTGCGCGTGGGCGTCGCGGTGAGACCAATCATGTACTTCGCTTTCGCCTGGCGCATTACCTTCTCGAAGGTGACGGCCGAAAGGTGGTGGCATTCGTCGCCGACGATGTGTCCGTAGTCGGCCACGAAGTCCTTCACTTCCTGGTCCCGGTAGAGGCTCTGGATGACGGCCACGTCGATCTTGCCGGTCCGTTTGGTCTTGCCCGCTCCGATCTGCCCGATGTCGTCAATCGGGAGATCGAGCAACATCGCGAGGCGCTCGCGCCACTGATCAAGAAGTTGCTGCCGGTGGACCAACACCAGCGCGTTGACGGCCCTCTTGGCAATCAGCCAAGCTGAGACCGCCGTCTTGCCGAAGGCCGTTGGCGCGCAGAGAAATCCATTGTCATGCTGGATGATCGCATCGACCGCTTCTTGCTGCTTCTCGCGCAGAATCCCGTGAAAGGCGGCTTCAATTGGTGCACCGGCGAAGCGCTCGTCACGCATCTCCGGCTTGATCTTTAGTGATTGAAGCAACTCGATCACGTCCGCCAGGCACCCGCGCGGCAGCGCAAGATGTTTGCCAAGATCTTCTCCGCAGCCGATGACGCGGGGTTTGTCGAACGTTGACAACCGCATGGCCTGCGCCTTGTAGAACTCAGGATTCTG
Source organism: Candidatus Sulfopaludibacter sp. SbA3 (assembly GCA_945861845.1). Lineage (GTDB taxonomy): Bacteria > Acidobacteriota > Terriglobia > 20CM-2-55-15 > 20CM-2-55-15 > CAMBFR01. The sequence goes on from CAMAWS010000103.1 coordinate 5,872, forward strand.
GAACGCAGCTATTCGCAGTATCCGATTCATCAATGCTGGCGGCAAGCCCTTCTTTTCGATGTAGACCAAACTGGATTGGACGACCGAGACCGTGGCCGGTAAGGGTCCTTCGATGGGCTTTTCAATTCTCCGGCGTGATGGCGGTAGTGTCCACGGATCCGGCTCATCATCGTCCGCGACGCTCAAGCGGACGCCGATCAAGTCACCATGTTTCTGCGCTTCGAGAATCAACCTTTCCGCTTCCGCTTGGGTCATTCGTCGCATTGACGAAAGGTAGGCCCACTGGTCCGGATATGGCTGTAGATCCGCGTCGAGAAACTCCGTGTGATGCTCGGATCGAGGGCCTTTCTGCAAGGGCAATGCGATGAGGTTGCCGAAGCCGCCCTTGGGCATGGTGTCTTGATTCGGGAAGAAACGGTCGTAGGAGTCGAGCCCGAGTTGATGACGGCGTTCCATCGTGCGCGTCAGCAGCATTGCCCCGAGTTTGCGAGCAACCATGGCGGGCATCGGCCGCTCAAAGAAGATCCAGATATGGCCGCCTTTTCCGGAGCGAGATCGTTCCAGTGCCGCCGGCACGTGAAAGTCGTGGCACGTCTTCAGGAAGGCCGCCGTGTCTTTCTGCCAGGACTTCTTGTCGAAGTCGGCGGCGAGGAACCAGCAGGTTTCATCGCGAAGCAGCGGGTAGACGCCAAGAGTCTGCTTACCCGAAAGATGATCGTGAATCGCCTGGTCGGTAAGCGGAACGCACTTCCGAGTCTCTTTGTCGACTCGCTTCCGATCATCTATGCTGGCGGCGTTGTAGGTTTTCCAGTCGCGCTGGGCAACGGGGGAGTAGCCGTGCCGGCCGTCAGGACTCTCCCAACGGGCTGCATAGATGTCATCGCGGCCACGGAATAGCGGGCGGAAGAGTTCGATCTTCTGCGCGGTCGTTAGGTTAACGCTCGGAGGGTTCGATGGAGAGGGGGCCTCTCGCTTCGGCGCAATCGGATCCGGATCGATGTCGTTGTCGGCGAGAACTTGACGCAGTCGACCGATCTCATCGCGCAGGCGCTGACATTCCGCCATGAGTTCCTTTGCGCTGTCCATCTCGCCCTCCAGACTACGATGATTGGCGTTGTAGTTTGGAGCGCAGCGCTGATTCGCCGTCGCCTGCCCTGGGGATCAGAACCCGGGCGAACGATCCGAAGATGCGCCAACCAACAAGGGACAAGGAACAGAGTCGCGTCGCCAGCATTAGATCTTCCATCCGAATTTGTGCCACGCCGTCGAACCGGATTGCATACCCCAGCGTTGGCACATCCTCGCTTGGCAAAGGCGGAAGATACAAATCAGGTCACCGCGGCTGCGAAAAGTCAACAAGTGGTGGAGAGCGGATTTGAGAGCGTCACCGTCGCCAGTTACCGGAACGACGCGCAGCCAGGAAGCGTACTCTCGCCGGCCCGGCACCAAGTCGCATGTCGAATTCAGCACCGCGAACATCGGACTGCCACCAATCCGTTCGCCCATTAAGTACGCGGCTTCTGTGGATACGATGTCTCCCTGCAACATCGTGAATTGATCCTCGTCCGCATTGATCGCGCCAGATGTTCCGCCGTCGGAATAGGAAATGGGCTCAACGCAGATGATGTTTGGCTGAGCAAACGCAATTTGCCTTTGAGCCGTCTTCTTGAATCGCTCGGCTACCGCAGATTCAATTATCAGAGCTGCGTCGTCGTTGGGGGACAAGGCTGAGAGCCGCCGTTCCAAGTCAGCGAAGAATTCTTGGTAGAAATCCGAGCCGCCAAGTTGTGCAGGCAAATTCAACGCTTGCGCACCAGGCGCTTCAACTCGGTGGCATCAAGAATCACTTCATCATCTTCCGCAACGGGCGTGGTGTCCGACGTCTGGCTGGGATGGCTGGCATCCGACGCTCCATACTCGATTGCGAGATGGAGGAGCAACTCGACTGCGGACGGGGATGACGGATGATCACGAATAACCTTGGCGGCGTGAACCATTGTGGTCAGTCCGCCCTGAAGGCGCTTGGCCTCGCTTGCTAGTCCGACCAGGAATTGGAAGTCTTCGTCGCGAAGAAGCCGGAACACGCCACCTTTCGTACGGAGCGTGCCTACTTGGCCGCCATCCACCGACTCGGGTCCACTTGGCCCCGCCATTCGGAATTGCTCGAACGACGCCCAGACTGGCCCAGGGCGAAGTTGGGAAGGACGGATCTCGTTCTCAGTTTGTTGCTCAGCGAGGGTTGTCGGCATTTTGCGATCTCCACTGGAAGTCTACCACGAAGCCAACGACAGTACAACGATATTCCAACGGAGGCAATGCCAGAGCAACCGACCCGGCTAGCTAGAGTGAAGTCTAAGGCGCGCCGAGCCGCCGCGTCCGACTAAAGTCACTACAATCAATTGGTTGGCGGATGCGAATCAACCGAGTCCGAAGTCGAGTGGGACTGGAGTGGGACAAATTTTCAAAACTGTCCCACACAGCGTCCCACAAAACTAAAAACGCCCTCCGATGGAGGGCGTCTGAATCTCTGTAACTTATTGATTGTATTGGTGCGGATGAGAGGACTTGAACCTCCACTCCCTTGCGAGAACTAGAACCTGAATCGGTCCGAACAGTTCCCTGACGTCCCCGAATATTCCTTGTATATTATTGATTTAACATTAGTTAATGGAATAATAGCCCCTGTGGAAAAATCCCCTCAAAACCCCTGATTTGCCCCCATTTTCGGGCTTCATCGCTACCATTTCCGCTACCATGCTCACTTGGCACGCAAATAACCGCTAAAACGTTGATTCTGAGTGAGTAGCGAGAAGCCACGCTAGATCACTGCTGTCCGGCTATCGCATTTTGAGGGCCACCTAAGTTCCTTGTGTTCAGTTGGATGAAGGGTGTTTTTACTTTTTTCGATTTCAACTTCCGCTGGCCGTTTTGAGGTGTCTTCGCCAGTTGCGGAGGATCTTGAAGCATGCGCCA
>CAMAWS010000104.1 GCA_945861845.1 Candidatus Sulfopaludibacter sp. SbA3
ACGTTCGAATAGAAAGTCTTCCAGTCATCGGGGTTCATGAACAGGTAGTGCTCGACGTTTGACAGGTAGAACGCCGCGACCGTCGTGTTCCGCGCTCTCAGGTATTCGCCAACCGCCCGGATGGCCTTTGGCCCGGCGAAGTTTCCAACCAGCGGCACGATCAGGTTGTTCTTTTCAAATTGCTGCAGGGCGAGAAAATTCTCTTCGGTGGCGAGAAAGCTTCTGAACTCGCCGTTTTCGTCGGTGTCCACCATGAGCTGTTCGTATGACGGCAGGAGCGGTGAGCGTAACCGCTGCCATGGCCCGGCGTAGCCGAGGTCCGTGCCTCCTACATAGAACGCCTGCATCACATAATCGAGGGTGAGCTGATCTTCATCCGTCAGCTGGAATCCGTGGTCCTTCATCAACCGGTCCTTGATGGAAGCCAGGGTGTCTTCAGACAGTTCCCGGTCGGGTTCCGCCTGGCGAAATGCATCGAATAATTCGACGGCGCTGGATTCGGTTCCGACATAGCCCATCGGTATACGCGAAAACAAGAGCGTGAGGAAGTCCACGCGGCTGTTGGAAAGCTCGATGAGAGCCTTGTACATCAGGTGCAGGATCATATTCTGCCGGCGAATATCAAAGATGAAAGCGATGTCCGGCTTCAGCGCAACGATGTACGTGAAATTCTGTTCCGGGCCGACGCCGAGATAGGCGCCACCCGATGTTCGGCCCTGAGCGAGGTTCTTCAACACATGTTGCGAGCCGAGTTCATTGGACACGAAATTGTCCGAGACGAAGGTTCCTCCGGGCTCGGAATAATCCGTGACCAATTTCCAGAATGCCTCATCGCTCAGCCGGGGCGGAGCCTCCTGGGCAGACAAGGCGATACCGAAGAAGAGGGCAAGCCCCAGGACAATCGACGCGGGAATACGATAGCCAGCTCTGAACATCTTCAGCATCCTCGATTACTTCGTCTCCGGAATGAAAACTGAGGGATTATAATGCCGCAAGCCAATTTAGCAGGAGGAGAAAGCCATGAAACGGCTGAACGTCAGCTGTGCCATTCTTGTCCCACTGATCATTGCTGCGTGCATTGGATTCGCTGCCGTAGCCACCCAAGGCACCCGGGCACAGTCACGAAGCCTGCCTACATTCGAAGTGGATCGCGCGTGGCCAAAGGTGCCACCGCAATGGAAGCTCGGAGATCCTTCGAGTATTGCGATCGACGCCAGGGACAATGTCTGGGTTCTGCATCGGCCGCGAACACTCAAGCCTGAAGACGCGGCGAAGGCCGCGCCGCCAGTAATCGTGTTCGATACGGCAGGGAATTACATCAAGGCGTGGGGCGGCGCCGGTAGTGGCTATGAATGGCCGGAACGCGAGCACGGCCTGCACATCGACTACAAGGGCTTCGTATGGCTTGGCGGGAATAACTGCCCTACGAATGGCCTGCCCGGGTTGAAACCTGTAGCGGACGACCAACTCCTGAAGTTCACCCAGGATGGCAAGTTCGTCATGCAGATCGGTCACAGTAACCAGAGCAAAGGAAATGCGGACACGCAAAACCTGCACCGGCCGGCCGACGTATGGGTCCATTCCGCGACTGACGAATTGTTTGTGGCCGACGGTTATGGCAATCACCGGGTCGCGGTGTTCAATGCGGACACCGGCGCGTTCAAGCGCATGTGGGGCGCATTCGGCAACAGGCCGGTCGACGACGATCATTGCGAGGTTGTCACGCCAACGAGTTTCTCGGATCCCGGTCCCCAGCAGTTGAGCATCGTTCACGCAATCCGAGTTGCGAATGACGGAACCGTGTATTTAGCGGATCGCGAATACCGTCGCGTACAGATGTTCACGAAGGACGGCAAGTTCGTGAAGCAACTGGTGAGAAACAGCGCGCCTTTCGCACGCGACCTGGCCCTGTCGCCGGACAAGGACCAGCAGTTCTTATATGTCGGGGGAGGCAACGGCGTTTTCATTGTTGACCGGAAGACCCTGGAGATTGTGGGTAACGTCCAGCCGGAGGGCATGATCGGTCCGGGCCACCAGATCGCGACCGATTCCAAGGGCAACCTTTATATAGCGCAGACAACTGCAGGCATGCAGAAGCTGACTTTCAAGGGGATGTCGGCTGCGGGCCGTTAGCTTATGGGTTACGTTTCGTACGATTCGCGATATATTCTTCCGAATAAAAAAGAAGGAGAAGCTTCTATGAGTACCCGGCTGGTCCTGGTCATTCTCGTTTGTCTTGCGAGTTTCCCCATGTTGGGGGCCGCCCAATCTACTGATCCCCAGCCTGTCGTGATGCAGGAGCATCGGCAGACCGGCAGCGCTGAAATCCAGATTTTGACGGTTTCAGGCCGTAACGACATGGTGAGCGGTGGGGACGCCTTGGTGCGAATCGAGGTGTCGTCCCAGGTTCCGCTTGATCAGGTCAAGGTTGCGTTGAATGGGAAGGACGTGAGCTCGGCTTTCAAACCGATAACGGGGACTCGATCGCTCCTTGGCCTGGCGACAGGCCTTAAATTGGGCGATAACACCGTTACGGCCGCGCAGAGCGGAAAGTCTGCTGCCCTTGTCCTCACCAACTGGCCCATCGAGGGGCCGATCTTCTCCGGCCCTCACGAGAAACCGTATGTCTGCATGACGCAGATGTTCGAACTGCCGGTGACAGGCGGCAATCTTGGCCAGGCCCTGGACGAGAACTGTTCGATCAAGACGCGCGTGGATTACATCTATCAAGCCACCGACAAGAAGTTCAAACCCCTGCCGAATCCATCCGTGCGGCCCGCGGATCTGGGCGCCACCACGACGAACGCAGGCAGGAAAGTGCCCTTCATCGTGCGTATTGAAACCGGAACGATCAATCGGGCGATCTACCAGTTTTCGATGCTTCACGACCCGATGACCGACCGTCCGGTCGACCCCGGGAATCGCCCTGCCGGTTGGAACGGCCGGCTGATCTATACGTTCGGCGGCGGCTGTCCCGGCGGCTGGTTTATACAGGGCAAGGACACGGAAGGCGTGCTGGATCCTTTCATGTTGTCGCAGGGTTTTGCGGTAGCTACATCGAGCAAGAACGTCTTTGCGAACAACTGTGACGATGTGAACTCCGGCGAAACCATGATGATGGTGAGGGAGCGGTTCATCGAGCGCAACGGCGCGCCCGCGCACACGATCGGGTGGGGCAGCTCCGGCGGGGCCGAGCAGGTGCACCTGATATCGGAAAACTATCCCGGCTTGCTGGATGGGATCATTCCGGGTTCCAGCTTCCCGGATATGGCTTTTGCCTCGGTGACGATGCAGGGATTCGGCAGCCGCTTACTCCACCACTATTTTACGGACCTTGCCGGAGAGACCTGGACGAAAGAGCAGCAGACGGCTGTGGCGGGCGTGAGGCTCTACGAGACCTTTGTGAGGCAGGGAACACGTGAAGACCGGATCAATCCTCGCGGTTTGTGCGACAAGGTGTTAGCGCCGGGCCTGCTCTATGACGCGGTAACGAATCCGCATGGGCTGCGGTGTACCGTGTATGACCATGCGATCGCCAAGTGGGGCCAGGATCCCAAAACCGGATTCGCGCGACGGCCGGTCGATAACGTCGGGGTCCAGTACGGCCTGAAGACGTTGAACGCGGGCGTGATCAGCAAGAACCAGTTCCTCGATCTCAATGAAAAACTCGGCGGCATTGACGCGGACGCGAAGCCCACGAAGCAGCGCAGCGTGGCCGATCGCGTCGCTGTCCGGCGCGGTTATGAATATGGACGATACCCGAGTGGCGCCGGTGGCCTGGCCTCAACGCCGATCATAGACTACCGGGCATATGCCGACACCCGCCCCGGCGACGTCCATATGCGGTTTCATTCGTTTTCAATGCGGGAGCGCCTCATCAAGGCCAATGGCCATGCGGACAACCAGGTGATGCTCCACGAGGATTACACCTACGGCGGATTCAATACCGAAAGCCCCTTGCATCAGGAGGCGATCCGGCAGATGGACCAGTGGCTCCTCAATCTGGCCAAGGACACTTCAACTGCGCCGCGCGCCCAGAAAGTGGTGAAAGCGAAGCCGGCGGACCTGCGTGAAGGGTGCGTCGCGCCGGGTGGCAAGCGGATCAACGAGAAGCAGGTGTACCAGGGCGGCGAATGTGACAAGTATTTCCCTTCGTACGGTTCCCCGTATCTGGTCGCCGGAATGCCGTTGGCGAACAATATTGCGATTTGCCAGCGCAAGCCGATAGACCCATCCGAATACAAGGAGACGTTCACTCCCGCAGAGATGGATCGGTTGCGACGGATCTTCCCGGAAGGCGTGTGCGACTACACGAAGCCTGGTGCCGAACAGCGTCCGCTGATCGGGACCTGGCTTTCATACGGTCCGGCAGGCAAGAAGTAAAAAAGGAGATCTGGGGACAGACTCCGAATTCTGTAGTTCAAGAATTCGGAGTCTGTCCCCAGATCTCCCCAGTTGCCGCTTCGCTGGCGATCGCCTGAGCGGCGATGACCGCCACCACGAGCGAGATAGACATACCGACAAAGACGTACCGCGCCCTGCCCGCATCCATGAGCATGCCGAAAATCAGTGGCGCCGTCGCAAGCCCGGCATCCAATCCGGAATAGACCAGGCCGTACATGCGTCCGAAAGCGCCGGTGCCCAGGCGCGCTGCGGTTGATTTGCGCACCAGCATGTCTCGCGATGGGCCTGCCATGCCGATGCCAAAACCCATCATGGCCATGATGCCGATGACGCTCCAGCCCGGAACGATGGAAAACGAAAGCAGGAATGCGAGCGCCGATGCGCACAGAAACGCAAGCCCGAGGACCTTCTCCTGTCCTTTGGCGCCGCCTGCAAAGAAACCGCCGGTGGCAAGTCCAGCGGCGCTGCCGACAAGATAGGCTGTCAGCCCGGATGTCGCCCCGGCCAGTGATAGTCCATACAGATCCCGCAGCAGTGACGGTGCAAAATTCTGCAGTGCTCCGAATCCCAGTGTGGAGAAAAAGAAGAAGCTGAATGCAAACCACGTTAACCGGAGCTTGAACAGGTCCCCCAGTTTAACGCTGCCGCCCTTCGATCGCTGCGTTTCGTGGCTTGCCTCAGCTGTTGGCTCAACGGCTAATTCGGAGCGCTTCCACCAGATCGCCGCCAGGGACATTCCACCTAGTGATGCCGCAGCGAGGCCTGCGGCACGCCAGCCGAATGCCGTAGCGGTGGCTGTCATCAGCAAGGGCGCCAGGATCCAGCCCACATTGCCCGAGAGGCCATGCAGGGAAAAGGCGTGCCCCAGCCGGGCCTGCGAAACGCGATGATTCAGAAGTGAGTAGTCCGCCGGATGAAAGACGCAGTTTCCCATCCCTGCGACGAATGCGGCGAGGTAGAGTCCCCACAGGGCGGGCGCCGCCGCGACCAGAAGTCCCGAGCACGAGAGAAGGCCTACGCCCAAACACAGGACCCGATGCGCTCCCCAGCGATCCACCAGAAATCCCGCGAGGGCCTGGCCGATTCCCGAGACGGCGAAGAACACGGTCATCAGCGCGCCGACCTGGGTAAACGACAGCGAGTATTCGCTCATGAACCATGGGAACAGCGGGGGAAGCATGAGGTGAAAGAAATGTGAAGTGCCGTGCGCAAACCCGACCAGTGAGATTACGGTTGCATCCCGCCTCAGGACGCTGGGGATGGTGGCGGTAGACATAGGCTTATTCTACGACATTGTTATAAGATGGGCTGCCATATGGCCACCGCACTTTTGATCATCTATGTTGCGACGTATGTCGACGTCCAGCCGAGTTCAATAAATCAGGGCATTGCGCTGATCCGGCAGTACCGCCAGGCCAGCCGCGCGGAGGCAGGGAGTCTGGGCATCGATGTCGTCCAGGAGACCGGCCGTCCGAGCCGCTTCGTGATCGTTGAAGCCTGGAAGGACCAGGCGTCCTTCGATGCCCACGAAATGGCCGGGAGCACCGCTCAGTTCCGAGCCAGCCTGAAGACGATCCACAACAGCCCATACGACCAGCGTGTGCACCAGGGATTTGCCATTGGTCCCACGCCGCCGGCCGCCGGTGACGCTTTCGCAGTAGTGACGCACGTGGATGTCCCTCCACCGCGCAGGGATGAAACAGAGATTTTGCTTAAACGCCTTGCCGAAGACAGCCGGAAGGACGAGGGGAACGTGCGCTACGACATCTACCAGCAGAACGCGCGCACGAATCATTTCACGATTTTTGCCGCATGGAAGGACGCGAAGGCGTTCGACTCGCACGAAATGAAACCGCACACCCGTCAATTTCGCGATGCCATGGGACCCATGCTTGGAGCGCTCTATGATGAGCGCCAGTACAAGCCCCTGAACTAGGTGAGTTTCCCAATCAGAAGCTGAACAGGTTCGTGAACTTGACGATGAATGCGCGCTCTCGGAGCTCGCCCGTGGTCGAGTTGCGCGTATCGTTGTAAACAATGTACAGGTCGCTCAGCGGATGGTGAATGAGGTCGAAGCGGATGTTCGAACTCACCAGATGCAGGTCGGCGTTGTATTGAATGAACGCATTGACGAAGGCGCGAGGGTTTAACGCGTAAATGATTCGAGTGCCCACGAGGTTCGTTGTGAATGAACCGTTCGGTCCATCGGGCAGTGTCACGTTGTTTCGCTCGTAGTTGAGATTGACGGCCAGATGAAAGTTGGGTCTCAAATTCAAGCCGCCAGTTACCGATTTGCGGCGCCCCGTATAGAAGTCGCCCCAGTCTGCGGCCCCAGTTCCGGTGATCTTCCGGCCGGTGTTGGTCGTGAAGCTTGCCTTGTAACCTCGGAACAGATAATCGCCGGTCGCGATTGTGACGTGCGGATTGCCGGATGGAATCCGTAGCGGGTTCGCCAGCCGATCGAACGTTCGATAAGCGGTGAAATTAACCGAGCCGTTGTTCTCGAACGCGATTCCAGCCGTGACGTTCTGATCGCGAGTCTCGACTTTCCCGCTTCCGCTTCCGCCGTTGTAATCCACGACGGCCTGGAAATTCAGATTCCGGATTGTTTCATTGCTTCTGAGCAGGGGTCTCCACGCGACGTCACCTTTGTATTGCGTAACGTCCCTGCGGCGAATGAATCCGACGTCGGGAGTGAAATTCGTTTCGACCTTGTTGTATTGAGCGATCGCAATGAGTTCGTCATCTCTCCACGACGTTTCAAACCGCCGTGCCTGGTTGTCCCCGGACTTGCCGGCAGTGTCGCTGCGCAGGATGTAGGAATCAAACTGCAGCCTGTCGAAAAACTGAAAGTGGGCGTCGGTCCCGTAGACGCGGTTGTAGTCACCGGCGAGCGTTGAATCCCGGTTGGTCACGAGCGTGCCTATCCAGGAGTTTCTCCCCAGATTTCGTTTAAGGCGTCCTACCAGAAATGTGTTCGATGGCGTCCTGCCCGACCGTTCCGTCTTCATCGCAATCAGGCCGACGTCGTACAGACGGTTCACCTTTCCTGTTATACGCGCTCCACCGACGATCGGTAGCGGAGTTCCGGCGGAACTCAGTCCGATACGTCGGCTGAAGAAGGGAAGCAGGTTGCCCTGGTTGCCCTGGTTGCCAATGTTGAAAAGACCGGCATTCTCGAGGAAGAAGTCGCGCTTTTCCGGAAAGAACTGATTGAAGCGCGTGAGGTTAACCTGCTGCTGGTCGACTTCCACTTGCGCAAAGTCCGTGCGGTAGGTTGCGTCGAGCGTGAGTGATGGCGTGAGACTGTATTTCAGGTCTACGCCGCCATCGTAGTCATTGCCTCTTGAGAACGTCGGCGTCCTTTCAAGCTCTGCGGCACCATTCCGAGTTTGCGCGATCCCGGCGGTGACGAACGGCTTTACGTTCAAATTCCGTCCCTGGTGAATGTTTTCGAGACCGGCAAGCGTTCCCATCAGGTGCATGGCTCCGCTTGCGTATCGAACCGGCTGCGGCGCCCAGAAACTCTCCTCGTGCGATCGAAGAATACGGCGTGAGACGTTGAGTCCCCATTCCTGACTCGGTGAGTTCGAGAATCGGAGAGTCTTGAAAGGAATCATGTATTCGACGAAATACCCTTCATTGTTCCTGGTTGATCCGACCTCCCATACGGCATCCCAATCCGCATTGAACTGTGTGCCGTTGGTGATCTGATTGTCGCGCCTGGCACCCGCGGCATTAATGGCTAATGAATAGCCGGTAAGCCCGTCGTTCAGGCTGCTGAGGTACAGGCTGACGCCATCACTTTCGTTGAAATTGAAGTCTTCCCGAATGTCGTTAAGCGTAATGTGTGCGGCGTCGGAGTCGTAGCACCAGAGGCCGACGTAGAGGTTCTCGTCGTCGTACAAGAAGCGCAGTTCGGTCCGCTCCTGTGAAGGTTCACCGGGATGCGGCGCTTGCTGGGTGAAATCCTTGGCAGGAATGGCCAGCGCCCATGCGGGCTCTTCGAAAAGTCCGTCGAGCGTGATCTTTTCGGTTATTCGAACGGCCTTTACAACTCTGGATAGGTGGGCAGTCTCGTAATTGATCGGCGCCACGTTGCTCGACAGGTCCTGTGAAAAAGCCGCCAGCGGGCAAAGCAACAAGAGGAGGATAAAAAGCTTTTTCATAAAAAAGTGCGCCAATCCTATCAGAGATATGACGGCTCCAAAAAGCTCCCCATCCCTGACTCAACCGTGGTGCTGGATTTCGGAAGCACGCTGTGGGCGCGGGGCTTTAGCCGCGTGCAAAGTTCCAGAAAATTTCTGTTTGATCCTGGCACGGGGC
>CAMAWS010000105.1 GCA_945861845.1 Candidatus Sulfopaludibacter sp. SbA3
ATTTTGCGTATTAGAACTCTGGACAAATGGAGAAACGACGAGAGGCCGGCCTGTAAACAATTGAAGAATCTGCCCGTCGTTTTGGAGCAGTTGTTGCTAGGACAAAGTGCGGGCTTTGGAAGAGGAACTAGTCGCCCTATCTATCACACACCAGGCGGTCCGAAACTAGGACCGCCTTTATTTATTTCCATGGCTACTTTAGTTAATCTATCTCAACTAATTGATAATAATGGAATATCCGTTCTTGTTTTCCTGTTAGCCGCGGAGCGGCGGGTGAGGGTCGTTGGGCAACACGCCCTTACGCCCGTGGCTAACACTGTTTCGCCTCTACGCGGCTCTTACATCCGCTGAGGAACCTCGATGCCCATAAGGTCCAGCGCGCTCGTCAGCGCCTGGCGGGTGTAGTCGACCACAAGTAAATAGAAGAGCCGGCGGTCCGGGTCCGCCTCGCTCATGATCCGGTAACGGTGATAAAACAGGCTGAAGCGTTGCGCCAGCGTAAACGCATATTTCGCCAGTGATGCCGGTTCCAGTGAACTCACCACCTGCTGGGCAATCTCGTTCAGCCGAGATGCTGAATAGAGCAGTTCCCATATGTCGTCCGCCGCATCCAGCATTCCGGGCAGTTTGGGGTCATCCAGAAAGCGGTAAGCTTGATTGAAGTCAAAATCCGGTTCGGTTTCGCGAAGCTTGTTTACGATGTTGTTGCCGCGCACGGTTGCATATTGCAGGTACGGGCCGGTTTCTCCGTCAAAGTTCAAGGCCTCCCGGAAATCAAAGGCGATAATGGCGTTGCGAGTGAACTTCAGCAGGAAGTAGCGGAGAGCGCCGACGGCTATCTGGTGGCCGATCTTATCGATGTCCGCTTTCGACAGATCAGGATTCCTTGTTCCGACTTCCTTGCACGCTTCGGTCTCGAGCGTATCCAGCAGGTCGTCGGCTTTCACTCCCTGACCCTTGCGCCCGGAAACCTCGACGTGCGGCCGCTTGCGGTCTTCGGCTGAAAGCTCAATGCCCAATTGATCCGCGCATGCCGGACTGAGCGCGACGACTTCGTACGAAAAATGAATCGAATTTTTCGCCTGCTCCTCGTATCCCAGGGCAAGCACGCCCTGGTGAACAACGTTCTGCAGGTACGACTGCCTTACATCGATCACGTTGTAGACAATGTTTCCTCGTCCGAATGGCGGGTGCTCGATACTCCCACCAGCGGATGTCGTTGCCCAGACCTTCCTGTTGCCATCGAACGGTTGATATAGGAAATCCCGGTCCAGCAATCCAAGCTTCCATAGCTGATAAGCGATGTCCTTACCGACATAGGTCACGGTCCCGTTCGACCGCACGATGATCTTGTCGTCGTCATGGCCCTCGGTCTCGAGGCGCATGACCCAGCATCCCTTGTTCTTGCCTTCAGGCTCAAAGAAGATGGCATTTCTTTCTTTGAGCTGGCCGAAAGCCTTTTCCCAGAACTTCAGGTGCAGGATGTCGCTTTCCCGCGGCAGCAGGTCGTAGGCAACATTGATACGTGCCATGGTCGAGAGGTGGTAACGCACGATCGTCATGGCTACAAGCTCAGCCATGTCGGCAGTCTCGTTGTTGCCTTCCTCCATTTCCTTCAGTGTTTGCCCGCGCTTGGCGTGCTGGGGATCACTTGCTTCATAGAACCCGGAGACCTTCGCATAAAGGTCCCAGCAGTAGTAGTCGAACCGCAGGTTCGGGTCATTGATCAGCGCCCGAACATCGGCAAGCGACTTCAATTCAAGGTATTTGAATCCGACGATGACATCGGCGACCTGTACCCCCGTATTGTCGATGTAATTCTGGACCTCGACCGTCCTGCCGCTGTGCCTGAGAACCCTGACGAACGTGTCGCCAATTGCCGCGTTTCGCAGGTGACCGATATGTGCGGACTTGTTCGGATTGATATTCGTGTGCTCGACGATGGCCTTGCCGGCGTCCGTCTTCGTGGCGTGGACCCGTCCGCCGCGCACTACCGCAGCCCGGTCCAGGTAGAAATTGATATAACCCGCGCCAGCCACTTCCATCTTCCGGACAGTCTCGATCCTGCCAGCCGCGGCAATCAGCGCCTCTGCGACGGCTTTTGGCGGCTTCTTCAGCGCACGAGCCAGTTCGAAGCAGACTGGCGAGGCCAGTTCTCCCATTTCGATCTTGGGCGTCTGATTGAGCGCGATCTCCGGCGGATCGATGTTCCAGAGCGAGCGGATCGTGGCTTTTAGCGTCTCTTTAATGCGAGCGTGAACGTCAAGGAGCATAGACCGGCATCTTAACAAATTATTGATGGCTGCGCCCTTTGCTTCAGGTTTCGCGCTATCGCGCTCACGCTTCGCGCCGGGCTTGCATTCGTAGCCGCACCTTATGATTGTTGGCTTCGCCCTACCGGGCTTGCATTCGCAGCCGCTCATATCGATGCTAGTATTTGTGGCCTATGCGCACTCTTTACTTCGACTGCTTCTCAGGCATAAGCGGAGACATGACGATCGGGGCGCTTCTGGATATCGGATTGGATTTCGATTATCTGAAGACTGAACTCGGGAAACTTCCCGTGGACGGTTACCGGCTGAAGCAATCACGCACGGTACGGGCGAACATCAGTGCCATGAAGTTCGATGTCGAAATTGAAGGTGCGACTGAAGGTCCGAACGTCCATCCGCACCGCGATCCATACGACCATCATCACAGCCACAAGGACCACGTACACCGGAAAGCTTCGGACATTCTCGCCATGATCGGCGGCAGCGGGCTTACTCCCGGCGCCAAACGCATCGCTGTTGAGATCTTCACCAAGCTGGCGATCTCGGAGGGTAGAGTGCATCACGTTCCGCCCGAGGACGTTGAATTTCACGAAGTTGGCGCCGTGGACTCCATTGTCGATACGGTTGGAACAGCCATCGGTTTTGACGCGCTTGGCATTGAGCAGTTTGTCTGCTCCCCGATCAATGTCGGCGCCGGTTTCATTCACTGTCAGCATGGAATCTATCCTGTGCCGTCCCCGGCCACCGCGGATCTGCTTCGCGCTGCAACCGTCTACTCGAAACATGCCACAACGGAACTGGTCACGCCTACGGGCGCAGCCATTCTCGCTGCGGTTGTTACGCGCTTTGGAGCGCTGCAGGACTTTGCGATTGACCGTGTTGGGTACGGCGCTGGAACAAAGGATTTAGGCCAGTTTCCAAATTGCCTGCGGCTGATGCTTGGCGAGGAGGACCCGGTTGCTGGAACCGTACCGTCCGGCAACGTTACGGTGATTGAGGCGAATATCGACGACATGACCCCCCAGAACTTCGCCTATGTTACAGAGCAGCTCATTGCCGCCGGCGCACTCGATGTCATCACTACTGCGATCCAGATGAAAAAGGGAAGGTCCGGCCATTTGTTGCAGGTGCTGGCGCCCCCCAACATGGCCGGCGCGCTGACGAAGATGATCTTCGAGGAAACCACGACGATAGGTGTGCGCTTTCATTCGGCCAACCGGACGATTCTTGATCGAGAGATCGTGCCAGTCGATACAGAATTTGGAGCGGTGGCCATGAAGATTTCGACGCTCGATGGCCGGATCGTCAATTTCGCGCCGGAATACGAAGACTGCGCCCGTATTGCCCGCCAGAAGAATATCCCCCTGAAAACCGTCCAGCTTGAAGCGATGCGAAGCTATCTGGATAAGGCCGGGCGGTAAGATAAGAAATAAGACGCGGCGTTCCATTGGATGGCCGCCCTGCTGCGAAGCCTCGCTTCGTCAGGGCGGCCGCTCAATGTCATTTACAGCACTTGCATGTGCACTTGCACTTGGAGGGATTGCCTTCACACTTGCAGGAACATCCCTCCGGACCGCACTCGCAATTCTTGCAGCACTGGCACTTGCACTGATGTTTTGTGGCCATGATGGTTCTCCTCCTTGCATAGAGCATAACCTTGTTTGAAAGTTCGCATTATCAAATTGGGCAGCCGTTACAGTGTCTGTCCGCTTCCAAGCTATACTTACCGTTTATGAATAAGACCTTCTACATCACCACGCCGCTCTATTACGTCAACGCGCCGCCGAGTTGGGGCGCCTACACCACGATCGTGGCCGATTCCATCAGCAGGTATAAAAAGATGATGGGATTCGACGTGAAACTCTTCTGTGGCACGGACGAACATGGCCAGAACATTGAGCGGGCGGCGCAGAAGCAGGGAATTGCGCCGAAAGAACTGGCCGATCGCGTATCCGGGCAGTACATCGATTTGTGGAAGCGGCTGGGTATCGAGTACGACGAATTCACACGAACGACCGATCCAAGGCATCACGCATCAGTAAGCGAACTGTACCGGCGGGTGAAGGCGAACGGCTACATCTACAAAGGGAATTACTCCGGCTGGTTCTGTATCAACTGCAATCTGTTTGCGACCGAATCCGATCCGGCGGTGCCGGCGAAGTGCCAGGATTGCGACCGGCCCACCGAATGGATCTCCGAAGAGAGCTACTTTTTTAAACTTTCGGCCTTTCAAGACCGGCTCCTGGAACTCTATGAGAAGAACGCCGGATTCATTCGGCCCGAGTCCCGGCGTAACGAGATCGCCACATTTGTCCGAGGGGGACTGAAAGACCTATCGATCAGCCGGTCGAAGTTTCGATGGGGCATTCCCATTCCCGACGATCCGGCACACGTCTTTTATGTATGGTTCGATGCCCTGACTGCCTATTTGACGGGTTTGGGCATGGTGGACCGGCCAGAGCAGTTTTCCCGGTACTGGCCCGCCAACATGCACCTGATGGGAAAGGAAATCGTCCGCTTTCATTCCGTCTACTGGCCCGCATTCCTGATGGCGGCCGAGCTGCCACTGCCCGAGTGCATATTCGGCCACGGATTCTGGCTTGCCAGCGGCGAAAAAATGTCCAAATCCCGGGGCAATGTCATCGATCCGTTCATCCTCAATGAAGTATTCGGGTCGGAACTGCTGCGGTATTACCTGTTGCGTGAAATGGTCTTCGGACAGGACTGTAATTTGAGCTACGACGCCATCGTGCAGCGGTGGAACAGCGATCTGGCCAATGACCTCGGCAATTTGCTGAGCCGGACGACCGCCATGATCACCAAGTATCGCAGTGGGACCGTTCCCGCGCCGGGCCAGGCGAAGGGTGACGATGAGGTAGAGCAGCTCGCCGCCAGGGTGATCCGGGATTTTATTGCCCACTTTGACGATTACAGCTTCTCGCGGGCACTGGAAAATGTTTGGGAACTGATTGCCAGGGTCAACAAATACATCGTCGAAAACGAGCCCTGGGCCATTGCCGAGAAGCCGGAACAGGCAGGGCAGTTGGACAGCGTTCTATTTCATTCCGCCGAGGCTCTCCGGATTGTCGCTGTACTGCTTGCGCCCGTGCTGCCTCAAACTTCGCAGGCTATATGGGAGCAGCTTGGACTTGACGGTCCGGTTCGCGATAACAGGCTCGATGGCCTGAAATGGGGAGCTGTCCTGGCCGGGAAGTCGATTCGTGCCGGCGCCTCGCTGTTCCCCAGAATGGATCGGAAGGTTGTGCTGGATAAGTTGGACGCCTTGCTGGAGGCTAAGCACGGTTTGGCAGCAGCTCCGGTTGCCGGAGAAGCGGCTCCGGTGGCCGAGGCACAGGCGCTTGCGCCAACGATCACGATCGATGATTTCTCAAAGATCGATCTGCGGGTTGCAACCGTGGTGGAGGCCGAACGCGTAAAAGGCGCCGACAAGCTGCTGAGGCTGGTTGTGGATCTCGGATTCGAAAAGAGGCAGATCCTGGCGGGCATCGCGAAAGCCTACGATCCGGAGAAGCTTGTCGGCCGGAAGGTCGTGGTCGTGGCGAATCTGCTGCCTCGTAAAATGAGAGGCCTGGAGTCCAACGGCATGATTGTTGCGGCATCGCTGGGACCCGACGACACTCCGATTCTCGCCGGTTTTAATGAAGACGTGCAGAATGGCGCACGCCTGAAGTGACGAAGTGATCGACTCCCATGCTCATCTTGATGACGCACGTTTCGACGCCGACCGGGATGCCGCAATTCAGCGGGCGCGAGCGGCCGGCGTCCGGAAAATCCTGACAATAGGCAATGGGCGTGGTCCCGATGACATGGGCTGCGGTATTCCGATTTCGGAAGCTCACGATTGGATCTGGACCACAGCCGGAATTCATCCGCACGATGCTGCGAAGGTCAACGAAGGACATTATTCTTTGCTTGAAGGACTCGCGTCACATCCGCGAGTGATCGGAATAGGCGAAACCGGCCTGGATTACTACTACGACACCTCTCCTCGCGACATCCAGAGGGAAGTATTCCTTCGCCAGGCATCGATCGCGAAGAAGCTGGATCTGCCTTTGATCGTTCATACCCGGAATGCGGATGAGGATACCGAGTCCATCTTGCGGGAAGTCGCTCCAAACCGCGGCGTCATTCATTGTTTTACCGCGGGCGAGCGTCTCGCCGACGCTGCCCTTGATTTAGGCTTTATGATCTCGTTTTCCGGGATCATCACGTTCCCCAAGTCGCAGGCCCTGGCCGAGACCGCGCGGCGGATACCCGCAGACCGGATTCTCGTTGAGACGGACTGTCCGTATCTGGCTCCCGTTCCACGCCGTGGCAAGCGCAACGAGCCTGCTTTCGTTTTGGACACAGCCCGCTTCGTGTCTGACCTGCGCGGCGCCGAATTTGAAGAGTTCGCGCTGCAGACGTCCGCCAATTTCGAGAAACTCTTTGATAAAACATCGTAAAATGGCCGCGGCCCGGCATTTGGGAACGCGAGCATGATAACGCCTCATAAAATCTACGAATTGATAGCGCCTGAGCTTGTGCAGGTCGAGGAAGAGTTGCGTGGATACACCCACTCCGGTATCGGTCCCATTTCCGAGATTGGAGACTACCTGCTGAATGCGGGTGGCAAGAGGATCCGGCCGGCGTTGCTGTTGCTCACGGCCAAAATGCTCGGACCGGTCACTCCAACGGTGATTCGTCTGGCTGCGGTGGTCGAGTTTATTCACAATGCAACCCTCGTCCATGACGACATTATTGACGCGGCAGATACACGCCGGGGCAGGCCCTCTACAAACTCCCGCTGGGGAAACTCTATGACGGTGCTTGCCGGCGACTGGCTGTACATGCAGTCGTTTGCGGTCGCGCTGCGCGAGAAGAACCTCGACGTGCTCCACACGCTTATTGAAATTACGCAGAAGATGGTCGAGGGAGAATTGCTTCAGCTTACCTTGCTCGGCAAGAGCAAGGTGACCCAGGAGCAGATCCTCGACATTGTCGAACGAAAGACGGCGTACCTGTTTTCCGGTTGCATGAAGTTGCCGGCCCTGGCTGCGGGGTTGAACCATGGCGCCTCCGAGCGGCTTGGGAACGTTGGAAAATGCCTCGGAATGGCGTTCCAGCTTGTTGACGATATTCTGGACCTGAGTTCGTCCAAGGAAATTCTCGGCAAACCTGTCGCAAGCGACCTGAAGGAAGGCAAGATGACCCTGCCCATGTACTTCGCCATGCAGGACAGCCAGCCCGAGGAAGTAACGAAAATTGAAGCTGTCCTCGACGAGCGGGACTTCAGGTCGGTTGCGGCCCAGGAAATTCTGGCGCTGGTAGAGAAGCGCGACGCGCTGAACCGAACGCGGAATGTTGCCGAGGAATACGCACGCCGGGCAATTGGAGCCCTTCAGGAGTTTCCTCACTCCATTTATCGAGACGTATTGGTCAGCATTCCGGAATTTGTCATAAATAGAACTGCCTGAATTTCAGGAAGGTCCATTTGCCGGTGCGAATCCTCTTGCTGGTAGCAGCAATATGCCTTTCGATCCTGGCCGTGTTCCTCGGCGGGCGATCCTCCTTGTTTGCGATTTTGTGCTCTGCTTTTGGGGCCGCTATCACCGCAATTGTTGCGCTCTCCGCCATCAAAGATCTCCGCAAGATCGATCGCCAGGAACAGGCCCCTTCTGCGGCTCAGCGCTCCAGGTATGCGGAGTTCGAGGCCATTGCGAAGGTAGCGGATGCCATCCTGATTACGAGTCCTGCCGGGCGGATATCCTTCATCAACGCTGCTGCTGCTGATTTATTCGGCAATGTCATTGGCAAGAGCTTCTCTGGCGTTGTCGGCGCGGACGCCTGTCGCTCCATCCTTACCGAATCCGGCCCCCGTGACTGGAGCGGTGAAATCGTCGGCGAAAGAGCCGATGGCACGAGCTTCGACGGGTTGTTGAAGGCTACGCCCATTCTCGAAGGCGGCGATATTGCCGGCGCGCTCGCAATCGTGCACGACGTATCGCGCGACAAGAGTGACCGGGAATCGATATTGCAATCCGAGAAAATGATCACTCTGGGCGAACTTGTCGCGGGAACATCGCACGAACTGAACAATCCGCTCGCCATCGTTACGGGATATTCGGACCTGCTGCTGGAAGATGGACGGCTCACGGGCGAGCAGCGTGAGAAGCTCGAGTCGATCCGCAAGAATGCCCTCCGGGCTTCTACGATCGTCCACAGCCTGCTGGCATTTGCGCGAAAGCGGAAGCCCGAGCGCCTGAGCACCGACGTGAACCAGGTGGTCGAGGCCGCCGGGCGTTTGAAGGAGTACGACCTTCGCACAAGCAACATATCGTTCGAGCGGAGGCTGGCGCCGGACCTTGGCCGCGTATTTGCCGATCCGAATCAGCTTCAACAGGTGCTCTTGAACATCATCAACAACGCACAGG
>CAMAWS010000106.1 GCA_945861845.1 Candidatus Sulfopaludibacter sp. SbA3
CCATGTCGTCACACGGGCTTGCAGCCGCCCGCTTGCTTGCCAAGAGCGCGGCTCGGTCAAGCCGTCGCGTAATCACGGCGGCTGAAGCCCTGAGTTGTTGCGGGGACCAAAGACCCAATGGAGCATACATAGTATGAAGGCAATTTCAGCGACTCTCTTGCTTCTACTTTTCGCCGTTCGCCCCTCTTTTGCAGAGTTTTACACCGGCAATGTGCTCGTAGGTTCGATGCGGGAATACGAGAAGGCCGTCAGAAATGATCCGTCCAGAGACCTTCGACTCGCAACGGCCTTTACCGAATTTATCGCCGGAGTTTATGACTCGCGTGAGATGGACTTCTGCACGCCTGAAAGAACTACGCTTGGTCAGATAGCCGCAGTGGTTTCGAAGTACCTAAATGCTCATCCGGAACAATGGAATCAAGCGGCGTACCTGTTGGTTCTACTCGCATTGAAAGAGGCTTTCCCGTGCTCACCTTCCGGAAGATGAACTGCTTCCTGGCGCATGAAGGATTGAGGTCCGTCTGCGGAAACGGGCTAGGCCCCGATCTCCTGCAGATGAACTGAACCGAAACGGTAAGCTGCTTTGAAGGACGCCCAACAAGATACAGTCGACAATCGTCGCGCACGTGTCCGCTTGGTGGATGTGCGGCTCGCGTCGCTTGCGGCTGGTCGTGCAAATCGCTATGCCGACAAAAGCACAGTGGCGCCGTACAGTTTATGATTCGCATTCCCGCATTACGGAGGCTTCAAATGGAGAATCAACAGCCTGACTGGTTTAAGCTGATCCTGAATTGGGTGGATCAAGGAATCGACTGTCGTTAGCCTTACTCAATCATTGCAGGCATGCGATTGAGGTCGGACATCTTTCACTTACGTTTGATTCTTGGCAACCGCTGTCCAAGGAAGAACAGACTCTAATCAAGACCGTCTTGATTGGATGAATAGTGCAAGTCCACAAAGCGGCATAACGTTGCGGCCGTCAATTCGTGCGTCCGGATGTTGCAAAACTTGGAACAACGTGCTTCCCGACTTGCAACTGAATGTTAAAGGCGCAGGCCGATGCATAGCGTCCCATTACGACGTAGAATGTGCGCGTGGGCTACGACTTTGAATGGGATCCCAAAAAAGCAGGAGCGAACCTCAGGAAGCACGGAGTATCCTTCGAAGAAGGCATCACAGTTTTTGCAGATCCTTTATCGATGAATATGCCTGATCCCGATCATTCCGACTTCGAGCAGCGATACATCTTGCTTGGGCTATCTGAACGATATCGGCTATTGGTTATCTGTTACGCTGACGTCGAGGACAGAACCCGAATTATCAGTGCCCGTCAGGCGATGCGTTCTGAGAGAAAACATTATGAAGAAGGTTAAGACGAAAACCGATTCGCGTCGCTTTGAGGACACGATGCGTTCAGAGTATGACTTCTCGAAGGCCGTTCGTGGCGTCACGGCGGCGCGCTACGGTGAGGGAAGCAACGTCGTTTTACTTGATCCCGACGTTGCGGAAATCTTCCCGAATGCGCGCTCGGTCAATGAAGCTTTGCGCACATTCGCCCGGCTGACGAAACCTGCCACTCGAACGCGAGTCCGTAAAGCTCCGGAGCCGCGGCGCCGCTCCCGGTAACTCTTGCCTCTCTACTCCCGGAATCTTTCGCGATTCTTGAACTCGACCATGATCATTTCTGCCGCATCGCGCTCGATGTTTTGAGGAAGATGGACGTTGGCGTCGCTGCACCCTAGTGCACCGGCCGGGACCGCAGCGGGCTCCGTTGTCCCATCAGGCAGCGTGAAATCAAAGGTCTGGTCGGTAAGGAAAATGGCGCAACTGGCGGGGTGCCGGTGCATGACCGATCTCTCTCCAGGACCGTACCGGACTCGAACGAGGCGCACCAATTCGTTTTCAAACGACACCGAGTAGTGGTTGGGATCCGCAGTTACAGCATCTGGAATGGTTGCGGCCCCGCGTTGGGCCAGCAGCGTCGACGCGACTCCAAGGGCAACACCGAGAATAATTGTTCGCATGCCAAACCTCTTTCGTGAGCACAAGTGTTTACTGAACTTTATCAGTACGCAACCTTCGTCACTTCCGCGATCGGTATCCGGTAGTTCCAGTCCCTGGGCAGGTTCTCAAAATTGAAGTTGAATCGAAATTCAGTGCCCGGGTCCAGCGGGCGGCGGCGGAGTTCGAAGGCGGTGTCCGTGTATTCGTGGATGGATTTGCCGTCGAAGTCGGTAAAGGTCATCTTCACTTCGATCATGCGGAGGGGCTTGTCTGGGGAGACGTTCTTCAACTGGGCTGTCACGAGGCGCAGGCGGTGTCCCACGTAGTTTTCGCTCGTCGCGATGGAAACATGCGAAAGCTGGACAAGGCTCTGAATTGCCGAGGCGTCAATTACCTCGGTGAGTGGTTGCGACGGCTGATCACTGGCCGATGGAGAAAATGCCCAGGCCAGCACCAGTCCAACTGCCAGTGCAATGCTGATACCGATGATAATGGCCGAACGCCGCTCGCCCATATGCGCTCTCTACTCTCCGCTGACCACCATTTTACGAATCTTCACGGTTGGGGCCGCAATGGATCCAAAGAACGTCAGGTCATTGCCAATGGTTTCGACATCCTTGAGCATCTCGCGCAGGTTTCCGGCAATCGTGATCTCGTGCACAGGGTAAGCCAACTTGCCGTTCTCAATCCAGATACCGACCGCGCCCCGCGAGTAGTCGCCCGAGACATGATTTACGCCCGAGCCGATCAACTCGATCACATATAGCCCGGTTTTTGTCGACGCAATGATGTCTTCAGGACTGACCTGGCCGGGTTTCAAGCAGAAATTTGTCGGACCAATGACGACCGATCCGGAAGAAAACCTTTGTCCATTGCCCGTGGGCTTCGCGTTGAGCTTCCGCGCGCTGTAGGTGCTGTGAAGATAGTTCCGCAGCACTCCATTCTCGATGATCGAAGTGGCGTGCGTGGAAATCCCCTCGTCGTCGAATGGAGAGGAGCCCAATCCGCGCAGCAGCCGCGCATCGTCTACGATCGTCACTGCGGGCGAGGCGACAGTCTGGCCGAGTTGATCCACCAGGTACGAACTTCGACGGTAGATTGCGTCACCTGCAACGGCGCTGAATACGTCTCCCATGAACGAGCGGGCTGTATACGGATCGAATATGATCGGCACTTCGCAGGTCGCAACCTTGCGTGCTCCAAGCCGCCGCATTGTGCGTTGGGCGGCCTTCCTGCCGATATCCTCGGGCGATGGCAGGTCCGATCGGTGCCGGGCGACCGCAAACCAGAAATCCCGCTGCATGCCATCGGCCGCCTGCGCAATCGGCGAAACGGACAACGACGATGCGGTGCCCTCGTATGCGCCCATGAAGCCCAGGGTGTTGGCGAGAACGGTCTTTGAGCGCGCGTAGTCGAAGGATCCGCCATCGGAGTTGACGATGGATTTATCCGCCGATAACGCGGTAGCCTCGGCGCGTTTCGCAAAGTCGATTCGCTGTTCAGGCGTTATGGCTTCCCATCCCTCGTCGACAAGATCCAGGTTCGGGAAGTTGTTCTCAAACAGCAGCGGATCCGGAAGCCCACCGCTCTGGTCTTCCGAAGTGAGCTTAGCCATCCCAATGGTCTCGCTGACGAGGCTCGTGATCGTGGATTCCGAAAGGTCGGAAGTATTCGAGGTTGCGGTCCGCTTTCCAACGAAGACGCGAAGCAGCAGGCTTCGCGAAATCGCTTCCTTGAGCGTCTCGACCTCGCCCATTCGTACAGTGACCGAGAACGTGTCCTGTTCACGGATCATCACGTCCGCGGCGCTGGCGCCGCCGCTCTTTGCCAGGCGAACCACTTCTTCCGCTCGATGCTTCAGCTCATTCATGGTTCTTATTTTTCGGTCCCGCCGACCGTAATTTCCTGGATTTTGATTGTCGGCAAGCCAACACCGACCGGCACCATCTGTCCTTCTTTACCGCAGATACCGACGCCCTGGTCGAGCTGAAGATCGTTTCCGACCATGGTCACCCGCCGAAGCACCGTCGGACCGTCACCGATCAAGGTCGCGCCTTTTACGGCTGATGTGATCTCTCCATCTTCGATGAGATAGGCCTCGCTGGTGCTGAAGACGAACTTGCCGCTGGTGATATCCACCTGGCCGCCACCGAAATTTGCGGCGTAGAGTCCCTTCTTCACTGTCTTGATGATGTCTGCGGGAACGGATTCGCCCGCCATCATGAACGTGTTCGTCATGCGCGGCATCGGAATGTGGGTATAGCTCTGCCGGCGCCCGTTGCCGGTGAGCGGGGCTTTCATCAAGCCGGAACTCAGCCTGTCCTGAAGGTATCCCTGCAACACGCCTTTTTCGATAAGGACGGTCTTGTGCGTCGGGTTGCCTTCGTCGTCCATGTTCAGCGAGCCGCGGCGGAAGGGAAGCGTTCCATCATCAACGACCGTGCATAACTCCGACGCCACTTTCTGTCCGACTAATCCCGCAAACGCTGAAGTCTTCTTTCGATTGAAATCCGCCTCGAGCCCGTGGCCAATGGCTTCGTGCAGGAGAATGCCCGGCCACCCGGGACCCAGCACCACTTCCATCGGCCCTGCCGGGGCATCAACCGCGCCCAGCTGAAGAATCGCCTGCGCGGCGCTTCGTGCCGCAATTGTCCTGGGATCCAGGTCACCCTGAAAGACATCCAGTGAACGCCTTCCTCCACCGCCGGAGTAGCCCGGCTGCCGCTGCCCGTTTTCCTCGGCAATGCAGGAGACGTTTAGTCGCACAAGCGGTTGAACATCCCACACGGATCGGCCGTCTGATGCAGCGAGCAAGACATGCTTTGTTTCATCGGCGTAGCTGGCCTGGACATGCTTTATCCGGGGATCGTGGGCGCGAGCGGTACGGTCGGCTTCGAATAACAGGCTGATCTTCTGCGCGATTTCAATGTCGGTCGCGAAGTCGCGAATCGAATAAAGGCGCTGCTCCTGGCTCACCGAAGGGTCCAGCCCGATCTTGCCGCCCTGCGCACTGTTGTTCGCGATGAATGCCGCCGTCCGCGCCGCCTTGAGAATGTTTTCGCGGTTCAGGTCGTCCGAATACGCGTATCCGGTCTTCTCACCCGAAATCACACGGATCCCGACACCCATGTTGACGCCTTTGGTCGCGGTCTTAATGATCTGTTCCTCGAGCGCGATCATATAATTGACGCGGTATTCGAAAAACAGGTCTGCGTAGTCACCGCCCCGGGAGAGCGCCTCTGATAGATAGGCCTCGAGATCGCGGTTCGTGATGTTGTATTTCTCGAAGAAAATCGACTTATTTTCCATTTTTCGCCCCGCGTCCGTGCGCACGCGCAACCCATCCATGGGCGCGGCCTTTTTACTTAGTACTTCCGTCTTCATCGACCGGGCCGACCACGACCAGCGTGTAGTTATTGCTGTCGAGGTACATTCCTGCAACCCTGGCCACATCATCAATGGTAACGCTCCGGATATGCTTCGGATACTTCGCGGCGTAATCGAAGCCGAGCCCGTATACCTCTGCATGCAACAGGAAGCGAGCGATTTGAGAATTGGATTCAAAGGCAAAAACAAAACTTCCCGTCAGGTAGTCCATCGCATCCTGTAGCTCCGACTTGGTGACAGGCTCCTCGATGATCCTCCGGATTTCCGTCAGCAGGCCATCGACCGCCGGCTTCATGTTTTCGGGCGAAGTGCTGATAAAAGAAACAAACTTGCCCGGATCAAGACCTGCCGTCATCGTGATGCTGGCGAAGGTGGTGTAAGCCAGGCCAAGCTCGTCACGCAGCCTCATCGGTATCCGGGCCGTGAAGCCCGCGCCGCCGCCGAGAATGGTGTCGAGAACCTGCAGGATGTAATAGTCCGGATTCGTCCGTTCCACGCCGAGGTGTCCGAGATAGATGTTCAACTGCTGCGCCGGCATGTTAATGAACTTCTCCCGTTTCTCGGCCTGCCGGACCGGCTTCGCGTGAACGGGATTCATAATCGATTTTGCCGGCCAGCCGCCGAAATACTTTTCGATCTTCGGCATCAGCTCAGACGAGCGAAAGTCGCCGACAATCGAAAGAATGGCGTCGTTCGGGGCAAAGTAGGCCTTGTGAAAAGCGAGAAGGTCCTCGCGCGTGAGCTTTGCCACGGTTTCGGGATAGCCGTGTGTGGGACGGTGCAGCGGATGGTCCTGGTAGACGAGCTCGTTGAAAGCCCAACCTGCGACCACCTGCGGGCGATCCATGGCGCTTGTGATCTCAGAAAGAGTCCGTTCCTTTTCTTTGACAACGAATTCTTCCGGAAACGTTGGCCGAATCACCAAATCGGAAAGCAGTTCCAGCGCCAGGTCGACATCCTTGTTCAGTACACCCGCGGACGCGACGATGCGCTCGAACGATCCGTCCGTGTCGATGGCGCCGCCCACCGATTCGATTGCGTCTGCAATTTCAAGCGAGGTTCTGCTTGTCGTGCCTTCATCCAGGAGGCGGCTTACCATGAGCGCCTGTCCGGCTTTGCTTTCCGGCTCGAACCGCGCTCCGGCGAGAATGCTCGAAGTCATGGAAACCGTCGGCTGCGTTGGGTTTTCGACCAACAGCACCTTCAGGCCATTGGTGAGGACTTCACGCCTGACTTCAAAAAGGCGGCGAAGGCCAAGCTCAGTCGGCTTCATCGTCCTCCTCCGTGTCTGATTCCGATCCGTCGCTTCCGTCGCTTCCATCGCTTCCATCACTGATAAGACGGCCGACAGTGCGGTTGTCTTCCTTCATATAGCGACGGCAAACATCCGCAACGTCCTCGGAAGTGACCGCGGAGATCTTTTGCAGGTAAGTCTGGATGTATTCGAGGTTCGCGATCGTTTCAATCTGCCCGAAAAGCATGGCCTGGTCCTGGGTTCGCTCACGCGAAAGAATGAAGTGAGCCTCCACCTGGTGCTTCGCACGATCGAGTTCATGTGCGGTCACGCCCTTCTCCGCGATCAGCTGAAGCTCATCGTAGACGCCGGCCTCGATTTCATCTGTCGAATGCATTCCACGCGCTTCCGCCCGAATATGAAAGAGAGTGGGATCCTGTGACTCGCCATACTCCGCTGACACGAACGTAACGGAGCGGTCCCGTTCGACCATTCGCTGATACAGCCTTGAAGACTTTCCCTCGCCCAGCAGAACGCCAAGCATCTGAAGCGCATAGCTGTCTTGATGTGCGACCTGGGGCGCGTGATAAGCGATCGCGATTCGGGGCACTTTCGACCGCCACCGCACAGCCAGCCGGCGCTCTCCCAGCTGCGGAGTCTCTTCGAGTATCATCGGCGCTGGAGCGGGGCCAGCGGGAATCTGGCCAAATGCGCGAGTGACCTTCTTCAGGACGTCATCAGTCTCAAAGTCCCCGGCGAGAACCAGGATTGCGTTGTTCGGATGGTAGAACTTGCGATAGTAGGCCTGTTGCTCGCTGGCAGAGGCCCGCTCAACATCCTGCAGCCAGCCAACGATGGGATTCCGGTAAGGATGGATCTTGTATGCAACCGCATCGACGTCCTGCATCAGCAGACCCCACGGTGAATCCAGGCTCGACTTCAGTTCTTCAATGACCACTTTCTTTTCCGCCTCAAATTCGTCCGGATCAAACGAGCAGTTGGCCATGCGATCCGCTTCCATTTCCAGCGCGATTTCCCATCGATCTGACGCAAAATTAAAGTAGTAGGCAGTAAAATCGTGCGAGGTGAAAGCGTTGTTTCCTCCTCCATTCTTGTGGGTGATTAGATCGATTTCGCCCTTCTTGAAACGGTCCGTGCCTTTGAAGAGCATGTGCTCGAGAAAGTGCGATTTCCCGGTCTGGCCGACCTGCTCATTTCTAGAGCCTACACGGTACCAGATCATACTTGTTACGATCGGGCAGGTGTGAAGCTCCTTGGTCAGGACGACCATCCCATTGTCGAGGACCGTGCGGCGAACATCCTCGACGGCGAATGTTGAAGGAATTTCTAAAGAAGACATGCTTGCTCAGCGTACCATCCGCATTGCCGATGTCACACAAGAATTGCCTTAGCCCTTCCGAAATCGAGCGGCGATTCGCCCTCCTGGGAATAGCTAACCGGTTTACCGAAAGAGAGAAGGCCCGGCTCGACGCTACAGCCATCGTTGAGTTCCCGCCGGATGTTATCGGTTTCCCGACACCAGAGGATAGGTCAGGTCTTAACCTGCTGAATCTACGCAAGATCTGCGGAACGGATCCCTCGAAACAGCCCTCATTGTTTGATCATCCCTGGTATCTGGACGAAAGCTTCGCCAGCGAGGACTGCGAACCGGGCTGGCACTTCATCCATTCACAGGTTTTGCCGGACTCTATCTCTCAGCCCTTTCACTACGCCAGTCGTTTGTCACAGGACGGCCTCGTTCTTCCATCAGCGATTGAGGTTACGTTGATGCTATTTCTGCATTTCGCCGCAACTGGCGAGCAGTTACTTCAGAAGAAGCATACGTGGTGCCGTGACCAGGCCAGCCTGGGTCGCTTTGTTACAGTTGGTGCGTTTGGAAGAAATGGACTGTTTGTGAGTGCCCATCCAGCCGATTTTGCCAGCCGCGGGCTTGGGATCTGCGGAAAGCAGGGATAAATCTGGGTCCGGCCGGTCATTTCCTATTTTCTTGTAG
>CAMAWS010000107.1 GCA_945861845.1 Candidatus Sulfopaludibacter sp. SbA3
CGCCGCCATGGAGCTGGAAACGAACCTGGTAGCTGCGGGCCGGATCGTAGTTTTCCGGCACAGTGAGGGCGTAGTGGTATTCGGTTCCGTTGGCCATGGTCGATAACTTGACCACGCCGGTCTTCTGCGCCGCATACGTCCGGCCTGCCTTCAACCGGCGCAGGGCCTCGTCGAAGCTCACGCCGGACTTCGTCACCTCATCGGCGATGCGCTCGGCGTCTGCAGTGGAACGCGCGGCCCAGAACTTCTGGAATGACGCGTCGACATTGCCCGGGCGGTTCTGAGCAGACATTTGCGGAACAGCCAGGATGGCAACAGCAACAATGAACGTGACAAGCCGGATCGGGTTCATAGTGGCGGAGTATAGTACGGGTTTTCAGGAATGAAAAATGGTTATATGCTCTCTTACCGGAGGAAACGGAATGATGGTTCGGAAACAGTTGCTGACACTTGGAACTCTTATCGTTTTTACTGCGCTGTTCGCGCAGGCGTGCGCTGCTGAGGAAGAACCGGCGGCCTCACAGGCTCAGACGGCCGCGGCGCCGGCGGCAGGCGGACCGCTGATGGATCCAGCCAGTCCGGCCATGAACGAGACGGCGCCGGCAATGTACAAGGTGGCGTTCTCGACGAGCAAGGGCGACTTCACCCTCGAAGTTCACAGGGACTGGGCTCCCCGGGGAGCAGACCGCTTCTACAACCTGGTAAAGAACGGATATTTTGACGACGCGCGGTTCTTCAGGGTCATCCGCGAACCCCAGCCCTTCATGGTGCAGTTCGGTATCAGCGGAAATCCTGCGCTCAACACGATATGGCAGGAAGCCAGCATCATGGATGATCCCGTCATGCAGCCCAATGCCCGCGGCACGATCAGCTTCGCAACCAGGGGACCAAACACCCGCACGACGCAGGTCTTTATCAGTTACGGCAACAACTCGTTCCTCGACAATCAAGGTTTCGCACCGTTCGGAACCATTATTGAAGGCATGGAAGTTGTCGATCAGTTTAATGCGGAGTACGGGGAAAGCCCGAATCAGGGCTTGATCAATGCTCAGGGGAACGCTTACCTGACAAAGGATTTCCCGAATCTGGATTTCACCAAGACCGCCCGGATCGTGCCGTAAAGGAAGATCTGGGGACAGACTCCGAATTCCTGAACTGCGGAATTCGGAGTCTGTCCCCAGATCTTCTACAGCGTCAGCGCGGCAGCAATTCTGCCGATATCCGGAAGGCTGTCGAAGGTTTTCATGAGTTGTATGACGGTCTCCGCCTTCGCCGAAGGCCATTTGGCAAACTCGGCACAGCCACGGAACTTGTCGGCCTCCTCTTCATAACTCATCGGATTTGACGGATGCCCCTTGGCAAACTCCGCGCGGCCGGAAATTATGCGGCCGTCCTTCAGGTGGATCCTGAGAATGCTGGTCATCTTGTTAAGGCCGGCCTTCTCCGCCTCGGGATCAACATAGAAATTGACCTTCCGCAGCATCTCCTGCACATCGGCCCGTCGCACGATGGGATCGGTGAATTCGGTCAAGCCGGCCTTTCGTTGGAGAATCAGTATGGCCATGCAGAACTCCATGCTGAACTTGCCCTGCAGCGCGTCTGTCGGGCGATGATGGAGCAGCGCCACCATCATGCCGCTGTTTCCGCCCATATCCACTTTCTCGACGTCGGCGGGGCGGATGTTGTTCGCCGTGACCAGCCGCAGCATCTCGCCCATCGCCGGATGCGTGAGGGAGCCGGACGGAAACGGCTTGATGGAGACGCCGGGATCCTTGAACGTCCAGGGCTTGCCGAGCCGATTCATGATCGCTCCGGGATCGAACCCGCCGCCAGCGGCATGGAACCAGCCGTTACGCGCTTCGAGTATTTCTTCAGAAGCTGTCCAGCCCATCGATGCCAGGTCCGCGGCCACGACGCCGCTTTCGGCGGCCCGCCCGGCGTGAAACGGCTTGGTCATCGATCCAAAGTTGTTGCGAAGGCCGCCTGCCTCGGACGCGGCAATCCCAATGGCAATCAACAGCTGCTTCTCATTCAGGCGGAGCAGCTTCGCGCAGGCCGCGACGCTTCCAAACGCTCCGATGGTGCCTGTGGTGTGAAAGCCGTCGCCGTAATGGCGCGGCGATATGGCCTCGGCGATCTTGCATTCCACCTCAACCCCGACGTGGTAGGCCACGGTCAGTTCCCTGCCTGAGTATCGATTCAATTCGGCGAGCGCAAACACGGGTGGAAGTACGGGCACGGTGGGGTGCGTGAGCAAACCATAAATGCGATCGGCTGCGACGGAGAGCTGCGTGTCGTCGTAATCGTCCGCGTGAATGAAAATACCGTTGGCGAGCGCGGCAAACCGGGCAGGAACTTTCATTCCGCTGCCGATAATGCTGGCCTTGGCGCCGGAGCTTGCCATGTTGCCCAGGTATTGCCGGACGAGCGGCCCCATTTCGGAAACCGAGCCCGCGAGGGCAAGGCCGAAGCCATCCAGGATGGACTTCCTGCCCAGTTCGAGCACGTCCGCCGGAATGTCTTCGTACTTCGTGTTCATGATGAAGTCCGCAACGTATTTCGTCAGTCCCGGAAGCGTGCGGAACTCCGGAGCGTTTTGCGGTTCAGCAGACAGCAGGGACGGACTGGTTCCGCCAACCGCCATTGTGCCGGCCACTGCCAGCGAATTAGTGAAGAACTCACGCCGTTTCATACAAAATCACCTCCCGGTGTAAGAGGGTATATTAAGCTTTGTGGCTATGGCTGAGAAGAAGGTTCTGATATCCGATGTTATTGTCGTGGGCGGCGGCAATGCCGCGCTATGCGCTGCGCTCACTGCGCACGAAGCAGGAGCGCGCGTCCTCGTGCTCGAGAGCGCTCCGCAGGAATTCCGCGGCGGAAACAGCCGGCATACGCGGAACCTGCGCTGCATGCACGACGCTCCAACGGATGTGATGACCGGCGCCTATCCCGAGGAAGAGTACTTCGCCGACCTCATGCGCGTCACGGGCGGGGAAACGAACCAGCAACTGGCGCGCATAACCATTCACGACTCTCTTCCATCGACAATCTGGATGAAGAGCCACGGCGTCCGCTTCCAGCCATCGCTCGGCGGCACGCTTCACCTCGGCCGCACGAATGCGTTTTTCCTGGGCGGGGGAAAGGCGTTGCTGAATTCGTACTATGCCTTGGCGCGCCGGTATGGAATCGAAATCCTGTACGACACGGAAGTCACCGATCTGGAAATCTCCGGCGGCGAATTCAAGCGCGGCATTGCAACGAACAATGGAAAGGAAATCGAATTCCGGGCAAAGGCGCTGGTAGTGGCGTCTGGTGGATTTGAATCCAATCTCGAGTGGCTCAAGGAAGCCTGGGGCCCTGCCGCGGATAACTTCCTTATTCGAGGGACGCCTTACAACAAAGGCAAGCTACTCAAGATTCTGATGGCGAACGGCGCTTCGTCTGTAGCCGATCCCAAACAGTGCCACGCGGTTGCTATTGACGGCAGGGCGCCGAAGTTCGATGGCGGTATCGTGACCCGCCTCGATTGCGTGCCGCTCGGCATTGTGGTGAACAATCAATGCGAACGCTTCTACGACGAAGGCGAAGACCTGTGGCCGAAGCGTTACGCCATCTGGGGACGCCTTGTGGCCATGCAGCGCGATCAGATCGCATGGTCGATCATCGACTCGAAAGCAGTCGGCCTCTTTATGCCGTCGGTCTTTCCGGCAATCCGCGGTGACAGCATTGCCGGTCTCGCTGCCTCGCTGGGATTGCCTGCCCGCGAACTGGAGCAGACCGTCGGGCAGTTCAACAGGAGCGTCGTGCCCGGCTCTTTCGATCACGGATCGCTGGACGATTGCCGGACCGAAGGACTAACCCCGCCGAAATCGCATTGGGCTCGTTGCATCGACACGCCGCCATTCTTTGGATATCCGCTGCGGCCCGGAATCACTTTCACATATCTCGGCGTGGAGGTGAATGAAACGGCCCGCGTTCGCTTTAACGGAAACACCAGCCCCAATATCGTGGCTGCCGGCGAAATCATGGCCGGCAACATTCTGACCAAGGGCTATCTCGGCGGATTCGGCATGACGATCGGCACCGTGTTTGGACGCATCGCGGGAAAGGAGGCGGCGCGTGCAGCTCAGTGATTCCATTGCGGAAGGCCAGCGGATCATGACGATCTGCAATTCGTGCCGCTACTGCGAAGGCTATTGCGCGGTGTTTCCCGCAATGGAACAACGGCTGGAATTCTCGCACGCCGACATGAACTATCTGGCGAATCTCTGCCACAACTGCGGCGAGTGCCTCTACGCCTGCCAGTACGCGCCTCCTCATGAGTTTGCCGTCAACGTGCCTGAAGTGCTTGCCAAGATCCGAGTGCAGTCGTACGGCCAGTATGCCCGGCCGCAGGCGCTCGCGAAATCGTTTCGCAGAAATGGCCAGGTGGTGCTCTGGATTCTCGCGCTGAGCGTGGTCTTTTCGCTCATTGCTGCGGCTGCCAACGGCCGGCTCGTGTCGGATGCGGGCAACACCTTCTACGACGTGATTCCGCACGGCGTCATGGTTGCCGTCTTTGGCGCGGTCTCGCTGCTCGCGGTCATTGCGCTTGCGGCAGGTTTTGCGGCATTCTGGCGCGAATCGGGACTGGGCGCCGCGCGCCTGGCGGACCTTCCATCGCTTCGAAGGGCGGCGTGGGATGCAATGACGCTGCGCTATCTGGATCAGGACGGCCTCGGGTGCACATATCCCACCGGCGAGCGATCGCAATCGCGGCGGATCTACCACCACTTCACGTTTTACGGCTTCCTGCTTTGCTTCGCATCCACGACTGTCGCGGCCATCTATCATTTTGCCGGGACAACGGCGCCATATCCCTACCTCAGCTTGCCGGTGGTTCTGGGCACGCTCGGAGGCCTCGGACTCGTGATCGGTCCTGCCGGGCTGTATTCCGTCAAACGGCGGCGCGACCCGGAGCTCGGCGATCCGTCACAGGACGGCATGGACCTGGTTTTCCTCTCGATGCTGTTTCTCTCCGGCTTCACCGGATTGCTCCTGCTCGGTTTGCGTGAAACGACGGCAATGAGTTTCCTGCTGGTCGTCCATCTGGCAACCGTGCTCGCGCTGTTCGTTTCCCTGCCCTATGGAAAATTCGTTCACGGCATTTACCGCGTTGCCGCGCTGATCCGCTACGCTCTCGAGAAAGAGCCATGAGCAAGGGCACGCTGGAGGAGCGCCTCGAACGGCTGCGGCAGCTTCGAGATGCTGTGCCGGACGATGCGGCTCTCTCCACCCTGCGAAAGGTCCTTCGGGACCGATCGAACCTGATTGTTACCGAAGCCGCGAAGGTCATCGCGCACCTCAGTCTTCATGCCTTGATTCCCGATCTGTTGGGCGCATTTGATCGGCTGTTTGAGAACCCTGTGAAGACAGACCCAAAGTGCTGGGGCAAAACGGCAATCGTGAAGACTCTGAGCCGGCTGGATTATGGCGAGTCCGCGCCTTTCATCCGCGGTTTGCATCACATTCAGATGGAGCCGGTCTGGGGCGGACAGGAAGATGCCGCGCTTCAGCTCCGGGCGTTGTGCGCGCTCGCGTTGGTGGCGTGTACGGATCTGAGTCGAAACGAGGTGCTGCGCCACCTTGTGAACTCCATGGCCGACCCAGCTGATCCGGTCCGTCTTGAAGCCGTTCGCGCCGTGGAGCAGATGAACGGGGACGAAGCCGGACTGTTGTTGCGCCTGAAGGCGCGAATCGGCGATCCGCGGCCCGCGGTAATCGGCCAGGTATTCGATTCACTCCTCAATCTGGAACGCGACGGAGCAATCCCGTTTGTCGCGGAACAGTTGAAGTCCGCGAGCGTTGAAGTTCGAGATGAAGCCGCCCTCGCGCTCGGCGCTTCGCGCCTGGCCACTGCTGTCAGCTCGCTGATCGAAACCTGGAAGGAAGCGGCCGAACCCGAGTTTCGCGGCATTCTTCTTCGAGCGCTGAGCTCATCGCGCCAGGCATCGGCAATCGAGTTCCTGTTGGAGATCGTAAGAACTGGACTGAGCCGGGATGCCGAGTCAGCGCTCGACGCATTGAAGCTGCACGAGAGCTCGCCGGAAATTCAAGCGCAGGTCGAAGAAGCGCAGCGAGAAAGAAACCGGTAATTTAATTAGGGACAGTGAGCAATTAAAGGATCGATAGTGCGCTTTGACTACAGACCCGTTAGAGACGAGCCCGTGATGGATTCTGCAGTCGTGCTGGACCTGGCCTTGCGTCCCGCCTTCCCCGGGCGAAAAGAGCAGCCGTATTGAGATTCGAGACGATCGATGAAGTCTTCTGATCCGCAAGCGCGGCCCGTCGAAGTAGCGTCACGAATTCCCTGGATCACATCTCCTGAGTCCTCGCCTGCGAGCCACTCCGACCAGTTTTCTATTGTTCCGACCAACGGCAGACCCTCGTCCAGATATCGATCTTTTTCATCCATTACATGTGTCGCGGCACTCGACCATGGATAGTCTTCAGCTCGATCGACAATCCTGGCGCGAACCGGATTACGCTCCACATACCGGACGGCATGCCACAGATGCTCATCGCCGAGAACGCAGGAATAGAATCGCGCTTGCCAGAGATGGCCGGTGAACCCATATTTTCGGTTGAACATCGAGGCATAGGCGGCATGAGTGTCTCGCATGGTAGTCGAAAGGGCGGACTCCGTCTCTGGCACGGCAACCAAGTGAACATGGTTCGTCATGAGGCTGTATGCCCATAAACGCAGTCGATGGCTGGTTGAATATTCCCGGAGAAGCTCCAAATAGAGAAAACGATCCTCGGCGTCACAGAAGACATCCGTGCGCCGGTTTCCTCTTTGTGTGATGTGATGCGCGAAACCCGGAACCACAATACGTGCACGTCGCATGAGGGCCAAGAGGGAGCCCCCTTCCGAATGTGTGAACCGCATCGGAGCGAGGGCGGGCAAGGGCACATATAGTCTAACCACATGCCAGATTAGACGAACAATGTTTTCTTTGAAGGTCGCCTGGAATCGAAAGTCGGCACATTCCGGGTTGTCCGACGACTCTGTCTGGGACAAGGAAATTGCTCACTGTCCCTAATTACCCTATGATCCGTTCGCGGAGGACGCTATGCGAATTGTTTTTGTACTTTTCCTGATGGTCCGGATGGCATCAGCACAGTCGGTGCCGGAAGTCAGCAAAGCTATTACACGCGCGCTGCCGATGCTTCAGAAATCGGCCGGCGGGTTCGTCGCAAAGCGCGCCTGCGTCTCTTGTCATCACAACAGTCTTCCCATTGTGGCGTTCCACATGGCGCGTGAACGGGGATTCATAATCGATCCGGCGGTTATGGGCGCGGTCGAAGACAAGACATTCCGCCAGTTCAACGATGCGAGTGCGCTGGACGATGTGGTGCAGACGTCGAAGCTCAACGATCCGACGCCGAGCGAGAGTTACCTTCTCATGGCAGCGCACGCTTCCGGCTTGGAGCCGAACCTGGTAACCGCGGCGTACGCCAGGCGGATTGCCGGATGGCAGCGCGACGGCCACTGGGTGACATCGGATTTTCGTCCGCCGTCTTCGAGCAGCGAGTTCACCGCGACCGCAACGGCTGTTCGCGCAATGCGCTTCTATATGCCTGAGGAGTTGCGCTCCCAAACCGAAACATCAATGCGCGCGGCAAGAGAATGGCTTTCCAGCACGCGGCCCGCATCGACCGAAGATGGCGCGTTCCGGCTGATGGGGCTGGCCTGGGCCGATGCTTCCATGGATCAGATCGCTGCCGCCGAACGCGACCTTCTCGCGATGCAGAAACCCGTGGGAGGTTGGCCGCAGCTATCGAATTACGAGCCGGATGCCTACTCCACCGGCGAAGCGCTTTTCGCCTTGCACGAGGCCGGCATGCCAAACACGGACCCGGCATGGCGCAAGGGACTGAAGTTTCTGATTTCGAGCCAGGCGCGCGATGGCACGTGGCGCGTTCGTACGCGCATGGTCTCGCCAGCCAGCATAAGCCCGATGTATTTCCCGACGGGATTTCCATATAAGAAGGATGAGTTTCTGTCCTATGCCGGAAGTTGCTGGGCGGTGATGGCGCTGCTGAGCGCGCTTCCCGAACCTGCGAACAAGGTCGCGCCGACTCCCGTCAGCACAGCAGTAAATACTCGATCATCTCCCCCATGGGTCCGTACCGCCCTGTTCGGAACACCCAGCGAGCTTGCCGCACTGCTTGATGCTGGGCTGGATCCGAACAGCAAGACAAGCGGTGGAACAACCCTGTTAATGATGGCGGCAACCGACGCGGACAAGGTGCGGCTGCTGGTGATGCGCGGCGCGGACGTGAAAGCCAGAAGTTCGGCCGGCTACGATGCACTTACAATTGCGGCGTCGTTTCACGGGACCGCGAATTCGATTCGATACCTGATCGAGGCAGGCGCCGACGCAGAGCCTCCGGAGGGGGTTCGCGTGAGAAGGCCTCCAATCGCTATGGCCTCAATGACCGGCGACCTGGAAAACGTCCAACTGCTTCTGGCAGACGGCGCGGAAGCAGGCAGGGGGCTGGCGGATGCGGTGATGTTCGGTTACCCGGATGTTGTCCGGACACTGATCAAGGCGGGAGCGAACGCGGACAT
>CAMAWS010000108.1 GCA_945861845.1 Candidatus Sulfopaludibacter sp. SbA3
CTGTTCCGAATTTGATAAAAAGCGGCTGCCGAATTCGATCGAGGAAAGCTCAAGCGCAGCCTTTCTTTTGTCCACTTCGGCAAGTACAAACACATGCCTGTCACCATCGGCCCGGTGTGTCAGCATGTATTTGCCACGCCTGACAAGCAGATTCCCGATCTTGACGTTGGTCCCGATGATCACTTCGCCGGTCTTGCTCACCCTGAAAGTTCTATCCGTAGGTCCCTCGCCATGATCGCCGTCGTGGAAGGCCCTGAGCGATCCGCTGCCAACCAGGACTACACAGAGAATGCCGGCTACCGTTAGTGCAATTTTCACGACGGCTCCTTTAGTTCAAAATTTACAATACCCACGCCTGAATTGTCAGAACCGAGCGCGGGAGCGCTGAGGCCGCCCTCCAGGAGCAAGCTTTGAATGTCCACGGCTCGACGCCACATGCCAATTAAAGCATTGTCATAGTCTTCCTGAAGCTGCAGCAACGTCCGTTGAGCGATAAGCGCCTGCGGGTACGCGGAGGCCATCTGCCGGAAACCTGACAGATATAGATCGTAGGCGCGCCTTGCGCGGGGCAACATTTCATTACGGTATCGCTCAACAATGTTTCGCGTGTCCTGGTAGTTTCGGAATGCGGCGGCCAGGCGGCTCCGCAGCGACAACTGCACGCGTTCAATCTCGTGCTGCGCGCGTATGAGGTCGCCCCGGGCAGCCTCAACGTTTCCCTGGTTGCGATTGAATAGCGGGATCTCGACTCCAACGGCGAATGAACCCTGCCTGCCGATGGCCCGGGGACCGGCTTCAAGGCGCTCGCGATTATAGTGTGCGCCTGCCTGGATCTGGAGATCGGGAATGGATTGCCGTTGCGCTCGTCTTACCGCGAATTCGGCTCTGCCGAAGTCTGCATTTGCCGCCTTTACTTCCGGGCTGTCGCGCAGGAGAGTCTCCGTGACAGATTTCAGGTCGAGTGCGGGAATCTGCTCCAGGTCACCGGCGAGAGGTTGCATTGCAAGGGAACCATCGCCGGTGGCGGCCGCAAGTTGACTCCAAATCTGTCCTTGCTCATTGCGCGCCCCGATAACGGCCAATTCGGCGTTCTGCTGATCGATCTCGATCTCCAGCACGTCAGGCAAGTCCGCCTGACCCACGTTCCGCAGTTGGCCAGACGTGACAACGGCTTCCTGAACGAGGGCCGCGAGCCGCGTACGCACTTCCAATTTCCGCTGAACAGCCAAAGCCTGATAGAACAGTGCGCGGACGGCATTCAGGACTTTGAGTTTTTGGGCTTCCGCCTGAGCTTCGGCTTTCACGATTTCCTGTTCCGCGATTCTCTTGTTCAGCCCAAGCTTTCCGCCAAGCACAATGTCCTGCTGGACGATAAGACCGTACTCGCCGCCGCTGATGACGGGACCGCGGCTGATTTCATCTCCCGTGACCGAGATGGTTGGGTTCGGGTAGGCGCCCGCTTGACGGCGCCTGCCCTGAGCGGACCGAATAGCCGCTTCAGCCTGCGCCAGCGTCGGATTCTTTTCGAGCGCAATCCTTTCGATGTCTTCGAGGCGAAGGGACGCGCTGGCAGAGGCCTGTCCTGAAGCAGAAGTCTGAGCGGCGGAAACTGAAATTGGAACAGCCACAAGTATCAGGAAAGCAGCCAGCCCGATGGTTGGTGATAGGCGCTTCACTGCCCAGCCTCCTTGCTCTTTTTCATTTCCATGATCCTGTCGTAGAGATCCGGAGGCAAAACGCGTACGAGGGTCATCATTCCCATCATCGAACCGGTCCAGTCTTTCCGCAGGCCGAACACTTCCGGCTTGCCGGCGACCATCGCATCCATCGGCATCCACATGTCCTGAGGAAATCCCGGGACCTTCTGAGCGTCTTCACTGGTCATGCCGGGCATGACGTGACCTTCATGTTCTGCTGCTGGCGGGTTTGCCGGCTGCGGCGATTGGGATTGCAGGGGACCAGGTGATGCCATCAATCCAGCCGCTGGGCCACCGACCAATGGTGAGGTCGCCCGTTCCCGGTCCGCTGCCAGGCCGAGGCCTCTTCCGAGTCCTGGACCAAGATCCTCATCCAGAGCATTGCCCTGGCGGACGATCCCCATACCTTCCTCCATTCCCATGCCTGTGTGGGCCCCTGTGCCCATGTGCGACATCGGTCCGACCATCGACACCATCTGGTTCATCATGTGATGTGGCAAATGGCAGTGCAGCATCCAGTCGCCAATGTATTTCGCCTCGAATTCTACATCGCGAGCCTGAGCCACTCCGACGAGCACCGTGTTTTCCCTAACCCAGGCCGATTCGGGAATTCGTCCACTTTCCGTGCCGGTCACGACGAACTGATTGCCATGTAGGTGCATGGGATGATGGTCCATGCCAAGATTCACAAACCGTATACGGACTCGCTCGCCATGTTTTACAAGCATCGGCGTGGTGGCGGGACCGGCCTTACCATTGATCGTCAACCAGTTGAATTCCATCGAAAGCGTGTTGGGCACCGTGTTGTTGGGAAGGAGCGCCCATTCCTGAAGAATGAGGCCGAAGTCGCGGTCCACTCTCGGCCTGTAGGCGTCTTTAGGATGGATGATGAAAAAACCGATCATACCCATCATTTCCTGCATTGCGAAATGGGAGTGATAGAAGAAAGTTCCGTTCTGATGGACCGTGAACTCGTAGGTGTGCGCGCCGCCCGGTGGAACCGGGTCCTGGCCGAGACCCGGCACTCCATCCTGGTCCATTGGGACTTCCAAGCCGTGCCAGTGCACGGCCGTCATTTCAGGCAGGTTGTTGTGAAACATGACCCGCACCCGGTCGCCCTCGTTGACTTCAATGGCCGGGCCGGGCACGCTGCCGTTGTAACCCCACGCATCAACCACTTTTCCGGGAAGGAATTCTGTCCGCACGACCTCTGATATGAGGTGGAACTCCTTAACGCCGTCCACCATTTGAAATGGAAGCTTGGGCAGATCCGGCGTCGCACAGGCGACGCTGCTGGTGTTTTCCGTATCCGCTTGTTCCTGCGCAACGCCCGAGCGGGGCAGTATAAATAGGCCCGTTCCCAGCGACGCCAGTTTCGCTATGAAACTTCTCCTGTTACTCATGAAAGAAACTCCTGAAAAGAAATCGTCTTAAGAAAAAGCGTGAGGGAGCCACCGTTCAAGAACGGGTGGTTTCAGGATGGAGTCAGATTCGGAGTACGAGTTTCAGCGCGTCTGGAGGCGCCGAGCTTTGTGGAGGGGGTTCCGCACTCAACGACGCCCCCACCGGGACATATTGCAGATGAGCGGATGGAACAATCCCTTGCAGCGCCGTCAACAGTGAGGCGCACTTGATGGCCGGTCCGGCATCGGACTTAATTGCCGGCCCCTGGCCACAGGAATCGGAATCATGGTTCGAGGGATTCTCGTCGGCTGGAGAGCTGGCTCCTTCGTGGCAAGCCGGCTTTGCGCTCGCAGGCGCCGCCACATCAGCCGCCGCATTAACGTGCGCGGCCAAGCACCAGCCCCCGCATTGCAGGTGCATTAGGATCACAGCGATGAGCACGGAGCACAAACTCTTCAGTGGATTGCCACCTTAAAAAATTTCTCAGAGCATATCACCTGTGTCGCGCGATCGTCCACAGCCATGCCGGAAGGCGCCTGTGACGAATTGTCGCAAAATCTCAGATGAGCCCGTGGCACAAGGATTGCACAACCTGCATTGGCGGCGAACCGTAGCTGCCGAGGAGAAAGCCATGAGAAACATTCTTGGGAGTCCAACGTGGATCGCGGTGGTGGCGGGTTTACTGTTGGGGGCGGGTGCCCTAACCGCCGCGCAACACGAACACAAGACCACGCAGATGGCCGTCGGATCGAAAGGTGACGTCACATTCACCGCTGAAACCAGAATCGGCGATATAACCCTCAAGCCGGGACGATACTACATAGAGCATCGCGTCGAAGGCACGCTTCAACCGAGAAGAGTGGCAGGTCATTATCTCCACTTCACGGAAGTGACGGCAGAGGAACACCAAAAGCGCCAGGGCGCTCGCGAGGCGATAGGTGAATACACCGTGGCTCATCCCGGGGAAATTCAATGCGAGTTGCAGGCGCTGACGAAAAAAGCGGCAAAAACCACCGTTTTTACCACTACAGAAAATGGGATTTACCGCATCACGCGAATTGAGATCGCGGGAGAAAATATGGCCCACATCTTTTGATTGGTACAGCACGAATCGTTGTGATCGCAGGCTTGTCCTGTGGCCGCCTGGCCGGGGGAGGCTGTAATGAAAGCGTTCGTTTTGTCATGTTGTTCAATATTGCTGCTTGCCGTGGTGGCGCACGGTGAAGAACGGCAATTTGTGCTCGTTGCCTCCGCTGCTCCGTGGCAGATCGCCCCAGGGCGGATGGTTATGGCCTATTCGTACAACCAGACGGTGCCTGGACCAGAGATTCGCGGCAAT
The DNA here is from genome assembly GCA_945861845.1 of Candidatus Sulfopaludibacter sp. SbA3. Lineage (GTDB taxonomy): Bacteria > Acidobacteriota > Terriglobia > 20CM-2-55-15 > 20CM-2-55-15 > CAMBFR01. The sequence goes on from CAMAWS010000108.1 coordinate 4,441, forward strand.
GCCGGAGATGTTTTTCGCATCATGCTTGTGAACAACTTGCCGGTCCCAACGACGATCCACTGGCACGGAGTCGCGGTTCCAAACGACATGGACGGTGTGCCTGGGGTTACTGGCCCCGTAGTGAATCCCGGACAAACCTTTACTTATGTCTTCCATGCTCCTTCACCCGGAACCTACTGGTACCACCCTCACGCAAACAGCGCAGACCAGATCTCGATGGGGCTTTACGGCCTGCTGATTGTTGATCCTCCCGCAGACGCGCCTCGCAAGTATGACCGTGAGGTTTCCATGGTCATTGGCGAGTACGGAAGCATGATGGGTGCCGGAGTGAGTGGAAGGGGCGGAATGGGCGGGATGGCTGGCGGCACCGCCAGCACACTTCTGATCAACGGCAAAACGGCGCCCGCTATCCCCGACCTTCGAATCCGGTACGGCGAACGCGTTCTATTCCGGATGGTCAACACGGGCAACATGGTCCACCCCATGCATGTTCACGGCCTCCATTGGACCATCGTGGCGACCGATGGATTTGACCTGCAGACGCCATATAAGAAGGATACGGTTCCGATCAACGCCGGAGAACGTTACGATGGCATTCTCGAAGCGGACAACAAGGGAATCTGGATGGTCCACTGCCATAATCTGGACCACGTTACCGATTTATCCACAGGCCTCATCTTCAATCTTGTCGTGGATTAGGGCGACAGAGGGTGTATGAGCAAAGGAGGCAGACATGTCATACCTAATCCGAGCGGCCGCGATGGTTCTGGTGATGGTTGGCGCGCTTCTTGCCCAATCTGCGCGGACTGCCGATGAAGAAAACACGATTTCGATTTTCAAGCGAAGTCAGAAGGCCATCGTTCACATTAACGTGAGCGTGCAGGAAACACGGGAGCTCGAAAAGCGAACCTCGAATGAAGCCGTCGGTAGCGGGTTCCTTGTGGACATCGAGGGACACATCCTCACGAACTACCACATCGTCGAGGCTAGCAACCGCATCGAAGTCTACTTGCCGAGTGGCCGTCGAACGATTGCCAGGCTGGTGGGAACCGCGCCGAGTCTGGATCTGGCGTTGGTCAAAGTAGATATAACTGCTGATGATGGCATAGAACCGCTGGAGCTTGGAGATTCCGACGGTCTCGACGTAGGCCAGAAGGTCATCGCCGTCGGGCATCCTCTGGCTTTTCACAACAGTCTCACGGTTGGCGTCGTGAGCGCTCTCAACCGATCGGTTCCCGGAGTTCCTCCGGAGCTCGACGGCAGTCTGATTCAGACAGACGCCGCGGTGAACCCCGGCAATAGCGGCGGCCCTTTGCTGGACTCCAGCGGCCGGGTAATCGGCATTACCACCGCTCGAATCGCTCAGGCGCAGAACATGAGCTTTGCCATTCCGATCAACGCAGCCAAGCACGTCATCCCGGACCTTATCGCGATGGGCCATCCCTACCGCCCGGGTCTTGGCATCGACGGTGTCGAAGTAACGCCGGAATTGGCCGCTCTCTTCGGGTTGCCTGTCTCTGCGGGGTTCCTGATTGAATATGTGTCTCCAGGAAGCATTGGTTTCGCAATCGGGCTCCGTGCGGGAGAGCGAGTGATCGTCCTCGGCGAAGCCGCATACGTCATCGGCGGCGACATCATCACGGCAATCGATGGCAAGAAGGTATCGAGGCCGGCCGATATCGCGAAGGTCTTTCTCGAATCGCATCCCGGCCGGACGCTGCAGCTGACGATATTTCGGGACGGGACATTTCAGAGACTCCACGTGCCTCTTATGGAGATGCACCCTAAATGGCAATGAAAGCTACTTGCGTTTCTGTTCTTGCTTGACCAGGTCTCGGTACCGGAGCCGCTGGATCTGGATCGTTTGGTCCAGAGCGTTCTCGATCGCAACCGGACGGTTCAGGCGGCGCAACAACATTTATGGATGCAGTTTCGCTCCAGCTCTTTGAAGTAAGAATTAGGGGGACTGGAGTGTCTTCAATCCTTTTCGTTGATTGACGGCCAACCAGAGGTCGTCATACCGGCGTTCATCCACAGGACGTTTCAGTTGGAACGTAAATGCGTGAATGCTGCCGTATTGGGATCTGTCCCGCTCATAAGTGGCGATCGTCAGTTGAAAAGGTCCGGTCGTGCTTACGTTTTCAATATCGTCATAGCTCCAGGTTCTGGAACTTCCATTCTCAGCCGATTCGAAGACAATCCGGTTATCACCCACGAGAAGCCGGCCCTGCGAGCCCTTGATTGCGCCGATCCGCTTTACCGGCACTTCCCACAGCAACGGATCGACGGGTTCGGCGAATCGAACGATCAGGCGCGGCTGGAGACGTTCGCGAAGCATCGTCGAAAGTTCTTCCGCCCGGCTGGCAGGCACACTAAAGCGATAGCCACGATCGACGCCCAGTTTCGTCCAACTGCTGTCAACGTACGTGAAAAGAGTAACCTCACCCGGTGCGACTATCAGTTCCTGAATCTCGTCATCCGGCCACGTCCACTGATGAAGGTCGGCCGCCTTCTTCTTTGGCTGCACTTCCGTAAATGAGAGACCCTGCTCGGTCATGCTCAGAACACCCTTGCATTCGCCCCTCCAGTGATCGTGGCGCACCTCGGCAGTCCACCGGGACTGAGCGTGGCCGGCCAGAGAACACAGAAGAATGAACATCACACAGCCAATCGCTTTTTGACTTCGAAATGCCATTTCCATACCTCATAGATGATTGGATATACGAGTGAACTCAGGACGAACGACGTGATGATCCCGCCGATCATCGGGGCCGCAATGCGCTTCATGACGTCTGCCCCGGTACCGGTGGACCACATGATCGGGATAAGGCTGAACATCGTGATGACGGTCATGACCTTCGGCCGGATTCTCATGACCGAACCGCTGATAATGGCTGCCCGCAGGTCCTGAAGGCTATTCATGCGGCCTTCCCGGACGGCTCGCTCGTAAGCGAGATCGAGGAACAGCAGCATGAAGACGCCGGTTTCCGCATCGACACCGAGCAACGCCACCAGACCGACCCAGACACCGATGCTCATGTTGTAGTCGAGGGCGTACAACAACCAGAATGCGCCGACCGCGGAAAACGGGACCGCCAGCAGAACGATTGCCGTCTTCGTGGCTGACCGCGTGTTGATGTAAAGGAGCATCAGGATGAGGAAGAGCGTGATCGGCAGAACGATTTTCAACCTTTCCTTGGCTCTCTCCATCGATTCGTATTGACCGCTCCAGGAGAGGGTGTATGCGGGCGGAAGCTGAAGCTGCTGTGCGACAACTGTTTTGGCTTCGTTGACGTATCCGCCGATGTCCCGGCCACCGACGTCCACATAGACGTATCCCGCAAGAAGCCCATCCTCATTGCGCAGCATGGAAGGTCCGGAGACCATCCGGATGTCGGCCAGTTGCGACACCGGGATCTGGGGTCCGCCGGCCATTGTCGGAACCAAGACTTTTCCGAGCCCGTCGATATCACTGCGATAGTCGCGTTGGTAGCGAACATTGATGGGATAACGCTCGCGGCCTTCCACGGTGGTGGTGATGTTCTCGCCGCCGATCGCCGACATCAGGACCATCTGCGCGTCGTCCATGCTCAGGCCGTAGCGCGCCAATTCATCGCGCTTCCATTCGAAGTCGAGGAAGTAGCCGCCGCCCGTTCTCTCTGCAAATACGCTGCGCGTTCCGGGGACTGAGGGAAGAATCGACTCCAGTTGCGTGGCTATGCGTTCGATCTCCTTAATGTCGTTCCCGCGCACTTTGATGCCGACAGGCGTACGAATCCCCGTCGTCAGCATGTCGATTCGCGCTTTGATCGGCATCGTCCACGCATTGGAAACGCCGGGCAGCTTCAGCGCCGCGTCCATTTCGTTGATCAATTCCGCGGTCGAGATGTGATCCGGCGTGATGTGACCCAGCAGAGATCGAGTCCACGCCGGCGCCCACGACGAGTACCAGGTGTCCTTCTTTCTCCATGTGGTTTTCGGCTTCAGCACGATCACGGTTTCCATCATCGAGAATGGAGCGGGATCGGTGGAAGTTTCCGCCCTTCCCGCCTTTCCGAATACTCTATCGACTTCGGGAAACT
>CAMAWS010000109.1 GCA_945861845.1 Candidatus Sulfopaludibacter sp. SbA3
GATGATGGCGGCTTCGGTAATTCCAAGCCCGGCGCCGCCGTACTCTTCCGGGATCAGGGCGGCAAGATAGCCACTCTTGGTGAGGGCGGTTACGAATTCCTGGGGATACTTTTCGTGTTTATCGACGTCTTGCCAATAGGCATCGGGGAAATCTGCGCAGAGCTTGGCGACTTCTTCCCGAATCGACTGTCTAGCTTCCTGGACGGATGATTCCATACCTTGTCCTCCGGACGACAAATGTAATAGTATTCAGGGCCTTTAGCGGAACGAAAGCGTTCTGGGATAACGCACCCTCTTTTCAAGGGTCGTCTATTATAAACAAATTATGGAGGAATCATCATGCCGATTAAACCGGGTTGGGAAGGACGTTATTTTGAGGATTTCGTGGTTGGCGACATTTACCGCTGCCGCCTCGGTCGAACGGTGACGGAAGCCGACAACATCTGGTTCACCCTTCTCACCAACAACACCAATCAAATCCACTTCAATAACGAATACGGCAAACGAACTGAGTTTGGAAAGTGCCTCATCAACAGCGCCCTGACGCTCGCAATCGTCGCGGGAATGGGCGTGGCCGACGTCAGCGAAAACGGATTCGCCCTCGGCTGGGATGAGATCAAGCTGCCCGGTCCTCTCTTTGCGGGCGACACGCTGTATTCGGAATCCGAAGTCCTGGAAAAGCGCGAGTCGAAGTCGAAGCCCCAGTGGGGCATTCTCAAAGTCCGCACCCGTGGCATACAGCAGGAAGGCAAAGTCGTCATGGACTACGCGCGAAGCGTCATGGTGTGGAAGAAAGAGTTCGCGCCAAAGCATCAACTCTTTCCGGAAATCCGCGGGTAATGGCGGAAGGTAAGGCAGACAAACCCTCTCTTGCACTGTCTGGCATTCGGGTCCTGGCTCTGGAAGTCTCGGTGGCCGGCCCCCATTGCACCCGCATCCTGGGTGACATGGGAGCCGATGTCATCAAGCTCGAAAAGCCAGGAACCGGCGACATTATTCGGGGCTGGGACTCCGCTGTACGCGGCCTGTCGTCCGGCTACGTCTGGCTCAACGGAAACAAGCGAAGCTTTGTCGTCGACGTTAAAAAGAAGGCCGGCATCGAGGCCCTTCGCCGGCTTGCGGATCGCGTGGATGTCGTCCTGGAAAATTTTGCGCCAGGGGTCGCCGACCGGATGGGACTTGGCGCAACCGAACTGTGCGCCCGCAATCCGCGGCTTATCTATTGTTCCCTTTCGGGCTATGGGCAGGATGGACCTTACCGCGACGTCAAGGCCTATGACCTGCTGATTCAGGGCGAGGCCGGGATCATTGCGACCACGGGTTATCCGGACAAACCTGCGAAGGTCGGCCTGCCGATCATCGATCTCGCTTCCTCCATGTACGCCACGGTGGGAATTCTGCTGGCGCTCTATCAGAGGGAGAAAACCGGACAAGGGCAATTCATCGATATCTCGATGTTTGAATCGGCTGTCGCGTGGCTCGGATACTTTCCTCATCATTACTGGCACCAGAATGAAGAACCCGCACGGGTCGGCATGCGCCACCACTATGTCACTCCCTATGGCCCCTACCTGGCTGGCGACAACGTCTATGTGAACCTTGCAGTCGCGACCGCGCAGGATTGGGAGATCTTCTGCCGGCAGGTGATCAATCGTCCGGAGCTTCTCGAAGATGCTCGATTCAAGACTTCCGAGGCGCGGCGTAAGAATCGTGGAGTGTTGGAAGAACTCATCGAGCAGATCTTCCTGGAACGGCCACACACCGAATGGTTGAGCCGGTTGCGCGAGGCTCGCCTTCCTCACGGAGAAGTGAAGGGCGTCGCCCAGGTGCTGGCGCATCCCCAGGTTATTGCAAGGAAGTTCATCCGCGAAATGGAGTCGCCCGTCGGCCCGGTCCCGGTTATCGGAAGCCCGCTGCGGCTTTCGAAGAGCCCGGCGCGGTACGATCCCATCCCGGCCCTCGGACAGGATACGGCGGCCATACTTGGCGAACTCGGATACAGCGATGCGGAAATTGAAGAACTGCGCCGCGAAAAGGTTATTTGACGGGCTAAGTGCTGTTTTTCGCAAAGCTCCCCTCCTAAGTTAGGAGGGGTGGCTGCGCCATTAAGAAAAGCTGCGAAACCACCGAAGGCGGCGCAGACGGGGTGGTTCCCCTGTGGAACCACCCCGCCCTTGCCTTCGGCTCGGGCACCCCTCCTAACTTAGGAGGGGAGTTGGGGCCGCCATTGAAGAATAAGGAGCAAATTGTGAACGGTAAAATCGCTGTCATCGGAGGCACCGGAGACCTCGGCTTCGGCCTGGCTTTGCGCTGGGCTCAGGCCGGCGTTGAAGTATTGATCGGTTCCCGCGATGAGAAAAAGGCGCAGGAAGCGGCACAGCGCTTGAAGGAAACGCTGAAGACCGATGCATCGGTCACTGGCCTGGAAAACACGCAGGCCTGCTCGCAGGCTTCAGTGGTGGTACTGGCCATCCCCTTTAGCGGGCAGGCCGGAATTATCAAGAGCCTGAAGGGATCTTTCAAAGACGCAATATTCGTGGATACGACAGTTCCGCTGGCAGCGACCGTCGGAGGCAGGGCGACGCGGCTGCTGGGCGTACCGCAAGGCTCGGCCGCACAGCAGGCCCGTGAACTGGTTCCGGCCGGCACGCCGGTCCTGGCGGCCTTTCACAATCTCTCGGCCGAAACTTTGCAGGATCTTTCCCAGACTCCGGATTGCGACATCCTGGTCTGCGGCGACGATCCACAGGCGAAGGAAAAGCTGTTCGCCCTGGTAAAGCTGATCCCGGGCTTGCGCCCAATCGATGCCGGCCCGCTCGAGATGGCGCGCATCGTGGAAAGCATTACTGCACTTTTGATTTCGATGAACCAACGCTATAAAGTCCACCACACCGGCATACGGCTTACCGGATTGCCGCTTTAGGCGCGCTCTATAACCGCGCGTTCAATAACGGAGCTTGTACCCATGGCTAACGACGCTAACAAAGTAAAGACGGTCGCCGAAGTAGTTCAAACCATTCCCGACGGCGCACACATTGCCCTCGGGGGCTTTGCGATAAACCGATGCAACATCGTGGTTTCCCACGAATTGATCCGGCAGCAAAAGAAGGACCTGACTCTCTCCCAGGGTGTCGTGGGCCTCGATACGGACCTTCTGGTGGGAGCCGGCCTCGTGAAGCGTTGCATCATGGGCGGCGGCTCACTCGACCGTTTCGGCCCCGTCCACTGCATCAACCGGGCGCGGGAAACGCAGCCGGGCTGGTCGCACGATTACAGCAGCCTCACGATCTGCCTGAAGTACCTGGCTGGCGCCCTGGGCATCTCGTTCATCCCGACCAAGTGCCTGATGTCATCCGAAGTACTCGACAGGCTCGAACAATTTGCCCCCGACGACATCAAGAAGATGAAATGTCCTTTCACGGGAGAAGAGTATTTACTCCTGAAGGCGCTGACCCCCGACATCTGCTTCGTTCATGTCCAGGTCGCCGACCGCGAAGGCAATGCCCAGATCAGCGGCGCCCGCTGGGAAAATGAAGAACAGGCAAAATCCGGAAAGCGGCTTGTCGTTGTGACAGAAGAACTGGTGCCGACTGAGTACATTCAACGCAATCCGGAACGGACCATCATTCCCGGACACCGCGTGGAAGCCATCATTCACCAGCCGTTTGGCGCGCATCCGACCGCGTGCTTTGACTACTATGACTATGACGCCGATCATCTGCGGCTTTATGTGAACCACTCCAAGAAGAAGGAGACGTTCCCCGACTACGTGAACAAGTACATCCTGGGGACGAAGGATCACTGGGAATACCTGGACAAGGTCGGCGGTCTCAAACAGATGAACGAAATCAGGGCGGAAAAGCTCCTGGGTTACTAAGGGTTACGGACCGGCCCAGGCGGCGGGAATATTTGCACAATGACAGGAGTGCGCGCCACGGAGATCATGGTGGCAGCGGCGTCAAGGGAACTGTGTGACGGCGAAGTCGTTGTCGTCGGAATTGGCCTGCCCCTGATGGCGTGCTTTCTTGCCAGACGCACGCATGCTCCGCGACTGACCTCTCTTTCCGAAATCGGGGTTATCAATATGGATCCGAGAGACACCCCGGTCGGGGTGGCCGATCCCCGGAACTTCTATCGCGCAACATGCCGGAGCGGCTTTCTCGATGTCATGGGCTTGAATCTGCACCATGGCAACGTCGACGTCGGTGTCCTCGGCGCCCTCGAGGCGGACCGGTTCGGCAATATCAACACCACGCTGTTTAGAGACGAAGCAGGAAACATCCGCTACTGGAACGGCAGCGCCGGAGGCAACGACACCGCCTCGCTCGCAAAGCGTGTCATCCTGATCATGCGGCACGATAAACGCAAGCTGCCGAAAACGCTGGCCCACCTGACCAGTCCGGGGTTTGCCGAAGGACGGAGCCGGCCGCAGCTTGGGTTGCGCGGCGGAGGCCCGTCGCGGTTGATCACCGACAAGGCAGTGATCGCGTTTGATCCGCAAACGCACCGGGCAACACTGGTTTCCGTACATCCCGAAGTTGAGTTAGGAGATATCGTGGCGAGTACCGGATTCGAGTTGAAGATTCCGAGCGGCCTGAACGTAACTGCGCTTCCAACTTCTGAAGAACTGCGCTTGCTTCGCGAGGAAATCGACCCCAGCGATCTTTATCTGGGAAACAAGGAAGCGCGCTCATAACTGTTACTCCTTCGGTGCACTGGCGTGAACCTATGAACCCCGATATGAACCGCCGGATCGATTGCCAGGCCTGGGGAATACATGTACAGTGCACCGCGGCCGTGACGTGAAGGGAAATAGAGCGTTGACTGGAATTCAGTACGTAACCGATGAAAAGGGCGGGCAGGTGGCCGTCCAATTCGACCTGACAAAATACGGTGCGGTGTTAGAGAATTTTTGGGATGGGCTGATTTCAGAATTACGCCGCAAGGAGAAGGGAATACCGTTTCACAAGATTAAAGCGGACCTCCTGAAACGCGGTAGACTGCGTGAATACGTACCGTGTGGAGGTAAAGCCTTCCGCGCGTAAGGAACTCGAAGCTTTACCTGACAGTGTGCTCTCCCGCGTCGTGAGCAAAATCGCCTCTCTCCTCGATGAACCCCCTTCCGTCCGGATGCAGAAGACTTAAAGGGTACAAAGATCATTGGCGCGTACGCATCGGCGACGACGCGACTCTCGTCAGTGTGACAAGAATTGCGCAACGCCGCGAAGTCTACGAATAGAAAAAGGTGGCACTCACGGTTCCGGCACTTCCTTTGCGTACAGCACCGACCATTCGGCAACTTCCTGGACGAAAAAGCGGGCGACGGATTCACTGAGACTGAGAACCTCGTGAGTCCATGATCCCAAATCGGCGGCCGGGTCCGACTGCGCACCAGCGATCGATTGCGCAAGGCTATTTGCCTCAGCCCATTTCCCTCCGGATGGCTCGGGCGATACTTCAGATTTATTCTTAAAAGTGTTCGGATAGAGGGTCTTCACAAATGCGGGCCACCGCTGCCAGCCGCGTCTCGCGTGGTGTTCCTTGGAGGACCTGTCCCTTCCGCGCAGAATGGCGCGGGCGACGGCCGAACGCTCACCGAGCCTGCGGCATTCCGATTGGAACCGGATGCCGTTCAGGCTGGCGACGGCGGCGGGAAGCACCGCGGCAAGGAAGACAAGCCATGGAGTCGCGGCGTGCAGAACATGGAAATATTTTTCTGACAGCAGGCCCGTATAGTCCGCCAGCAGAATTAAGACGTCGAGTAAAACAAAGCCGATGACCGCGACATTGAAAACCTTGCCCCAGTTCTCGGCAAACCCATGAAGACGGTCCATGGTTCGGGCGTTCCGGTCATGGTAAATGGCCTGCTCGCGGACCCAGCGATCGCGAACATCGGCGAGGACGGAAACTGGATTGAGACGAATGATAGTGGCCGTAAGTTCCCGATTGTCACACCTGAACGTCTCTTTCCGCGCAAAGTCCAGCGAAGCGGGCGAAACCGATCGGACGATAGCATCGAGCAGCCAGTCGACAGCGCTCTGGCGAACAACCCGCGAAGCATATTGGGGCGGCGCGGCAGCGGGCGGCTGGAAGCTGCCTATTCGGGACAGATAGAACAGCGCGCGCAGTCTCTCGGCGAGATACCGGTAGTCGACCGCCCTGTCGTTCCAATCCCCGTCGTTGGCCTGACGTGTGTTTAGAAAGATCCAGACCACGATGCAGAGTTTGATCGATCCAAGCCCGACGAGCGAGATAAGCAGCCATACAGGAAAGACTGTTTCCCCGGCCGCGCTGCCAAGCAGCACAAGGCTCAATGCAGCAAGTGAGACGGCGCAAGCCGCCATCACATAGTTCAGCAGGAATGCGCCCCTGTAGAGACCCGAGTAATGGTAGTTCAGGTTCGTCGCGCGGGCTCGCCACGCTGCGTACGGCTCCACGGATGGATCGCGCCATGGAGCAAACGACGGGCGAAAAGCGTTGTCTACAAGTGCCCAACATTTTTCGCGGAAGCTCCTCGTGCGCTGGCCCCGGTTGCCCGCGGACAGCTGCGCGGAAGTTGCGTTACCGTAAAGGAATTCCTCAAGAAGCTTGTCGCCATGGCTGGGTCCACTCTCGTGCGAACTCTCCAGAAGATCGGCATCCGGATCGGCGACGATGTTTGTAACCCATCCGCGCAGGGTATTTGCCCAATCCGGTGAACCGGCCTGCAGCATGGCAAGCGTGGACGCGACATTGTCGCCGGGCCGGATGAGTCTCACCTGTCCGGAGCCGCTGTCGATAAACACGACGGGAAGATCGAAATCGAGGGCCGCGCGAACCGTTTCAATGGCGCCCCCGGCCTTGCCGGCTTCACTGGAATCGGCTATAGCCACGAGCAGGTCGGAATGCCGTAACAGAAGGGCAGCCTGCGCGCGGTAGGCGCGCGCCCGGCGCTCCCGGGCCAATGCCGTGTCCGGATCCGGCTTTTCATAGTGGCCGTCGAGACAGAGGATATAGGCGCAGAGCGCCGCCTGCCGGTCGAACTCCGGCCTGAACTCCTCCGGGCGGCTGGAGCGATAATCGGGGAGATCAAAAGGGACGACGGCGGCCATTTCGACCGCGACCTTATCCAACAATGCGGCCTTCGCCTGCAAGCCTTCGAGCGTGTTGAACGCGAGACTGTCTGCGCCTTCACACAGCCCGGTAACCAGCCGCACCAGCGGCCTTTCATTGGAGTAGAACCTCCGGATTCGCGACTCCGGTTCGCTCGCTTGAATGGCCGTGCCCGGCGCAATCTCGGCGATGCGGCGCGCTATCGTATCAAAGACGTTTGAAAGTATGCCCGAAAGCCGTTCAAGGTTCCGCGGGAGTTCCCGGTTGCCCGCGAAACCGACGCGCAACACGAGCCGGGGAAGCGATGGTGTTCTGTTGGGCATGTTCGTATACGGACCTACTTCGGAACCGGCTGGGGTTTCCTTGCGCCAGCCTCCTTGAGGCGCATGTAATCGAGATAGTGGAGATTCGCATGGATGTTATCGGTGTTGGAGTACACAAACGCAAGAAAGAACTCTGCGATTGCCGCATGCCGGTTTCTCAATTCCTCGGCGAGACGATAGATCAACGCCGGCCGGTGCGAGTTTTCCTGTTGGAAGGCCTCCCACCACTTCCGCGCGCTGGCCGTTGTATTACTCCAATCGAGGTGGTCGTTTTTGACCGTCTCGATGGCGTTCCAGATCTCCTCATCGCTCCATTCGCGCGTGTCCGTGATGCCAGCCGGAAGATCCATGCCCCTTCGGCCGGTTTCCATCACAGGCCGCGGGCTTGGCGGCAGGCCGGCAAGGGATTCCCGGCGCAGTTCCCGGTCAAGACGCGGGGCGGCCGGCGGCCCTGAAATGAGTTCCGGAGCGGCGCCGCGTTCGAAGCAGGCGCGCGTGATCCGCACTTTGCAGATGCCGTGTTCGGCCAGTTCCGGCCACCGGTGATCCACAGAATCGACCGCTCGTCCGATGAGCCGGTGCAAACCACGCGCGCCAGTGCCCAGGGCCACGGCTTCTTCGCAGATGGCGTCGAGCGCATCGGAATCCATCTCCAACTCGATTCCATGAACCAGCGCAAGCCGCTGCTGCATTTCGAGAGGCGACTGCTCGGTTGCCCCGCCGACGATGTCGCGGAGGTCTTTCCTGGAAAGCTCATGAAGCACCGTAACGGTCGCAAACCGTCCAACGAACTCGGGAATCATTCCAAACTCGACCAGGTCGGCGGTTTGGGCCTGGCACAAAGCCGTGTAGACGGGCTGATCCGGCAGGGCCTCCACCTGTTCGGCCGGGCGCGGCAGGAAGCCGATCCGGTGCCGTCCCATACCCAGGCGCCGCTCGACAATTTCCTGCAGCCCGACGAACGCGCCGGTGCAAATGAAGAGCAGCCGCGCTGTATCCACGGAGGCATGGCCGCTGCCCTCGAGACCCTCCGACGTGCGCCCGTCGAGCAATGTCAGCAGGGCGTTCTGCACGCCTTCGCCGCTCACA
>CAMAWS010000110.1 GCA_945861845.1 Candidatus Sulfopaludibacter sp. SbA3
CAATACTAAGGGATTGCGGGCCCGGACGAGTATCGATGGTGATCGTCTTTGTGGCCATCGGCGTAACATACTTGTCCATTTCCGCCGCAGACGACTTGACTATCGTTTCGGCAAACTTGTCGCCGGGACCAATCTTGCCGGAGATCGTAAATGTGCCAAAGCTGTTGGTGCCGCCCGTCAGAATTTCAATGACCGTGGTGACCTCGGCACCCGTGAACTCCGGGGCCATGGCGATGCGATGGTGCAGATCGAAGGTCAGTTTTCCGCCCTTGCGAGTGTAGGGGAGCTTTATGAGGACGCCGGACGCAGGTTGCCTGGTGATGATGACATCATAGTAAGTCGCGCCGCTTTGCGCGCCCTTGCCGAGGATCAAACTGTCCTTCGCGCGAATATCGAATGTGGGCGCCGCGGACCCCTGCACCAACGCCAACAGTAAAGACAAGATCACTGAACCCATAACCCCTCCCGACGAAGAAAAATCACTATACCACGCGAACCATTGCTTTTTAGACCTAGCCAAGAGCAAGGATTTCAATCTCGAAGGACTGGCCGTCAACAATCCGGAATGCCCGGGGCTTCGGGTGGCTCTGATCAGCCAGCGAAACGATCACATGGGCAGCCCGGGGATAGGCCGCGAGATTGAGATCGAGCGCTGATGGCTCGGCCGGGCCGGCAGGATGGGAATGAAAGATCGCCACAAGGGACTCCCCACTCTCGCGCAGCGACCGCATGGTGGAGGCCAGGAATGAAGGGTCCATCTCATAGGAGTTGGGGCTGCCGAGAATATTATTGGCACGCAGAAAGCGGGTCGCATTCATTCCGTGCCCGACCAAGAGGCCGCAGGCCTCATTAGGAAGTGAAGCCGTGGCGTGCTGAATCATCTTGTCGAGAAGTCCGGGCCCAAGCATGAGGTTCATGGAAAGATCTTACCCGGGTTCATGATGTTGTTGGGATCCATCGCCAACTTGATCCGTTTCATCGCCGCTATGGTATCCGGCGCAAGGGCGAGCGGCAGAAACTCGGATTTCATGAAGCCGATGCCATGCTCTCCGGAAATCGTCCCGCCCATCTCGACCGCGAGTTCGAAAATACGGCGTTTCACCCCTTCCGATTTCTGCAACTCGACGGGATCCGCCGCGTCGATCAGGAGGTTGACGTGGAGGTTGCCATCTCCCACGTGGCCAAAGCAAACAATGGGCAGCCCGGACTCTCGCTGCAACGCTTCCATTGCATCCAGGTAGTCCGCCACTCGGGAGCGGGGCACCACGATATCCTCGTTGATCTTGTTCGGCCGAAGACGACCGACAGCCGGCGACATATACCTTCGGATCGCCCAAAGGTCGTCGGCATTTTCCGCTTCGCGCACCTCCGCTCCCGATGCAATGACCACGGCTCGAACCTCAGCCAACGAACTCTGAACGGTTGGCTCGCTGCCATCAACTTCAATAAGGAGTAGTGCCCCTGCGGATTCCGGCAAGGTGCAGGCGGTCTGGATGTCTTCATCCTTAATGTATTGGCGGATGGCCGCAAGGGACTGACCGTCCATCAGCTCCAGCTTGGAAGGAATGATCCTGGCAGCAATCAGGCGGGTGGCCGCAGCGGCTGCCTCCCTTGCCGTGCCAAACAGGGCCATGATCGTGGCAGCCGCTTCGGGCTTGGGAATCAGGCGCAGCGTCAGTCTGGTAATGATTCCGAGCGTCCCTTCAGCACCGCACATCAGGTCGGTAAGGTCATAGCCAGTCGAATTCTTCACGACGCGGCCGCCCGTCTGAACGATTTCTCCGGTGGGCAGCACCACTTCGAGACCCAGCAAATATTGACGGGTAACGCCGTACTTGAAAGCTCGGGGGCCTCCCGCATTGTGGGCAACATTTCCGCCGATGGAGGATTGTTTCAGGCTGGCGGGGTCTGGCGGATAGAACAATCCCTTCGATTCGACGGCCTTTTGCAGGTCGTCAGTGATCACCCCGGGCTCGAGGACGGCGACCAGGTCGATGGGATCGATCTCCAGAATCCGATTCATTCGACGCAGCGAAATCACGATCCCGCCTTTAAGGGGTATCGCGCCGCCGGCATAACCTACTCCGCCACCTCTGGAAACAACGGGAATACCGAGACGGTTGGACAACCGTACGATGGCGGCAACTTCGGCTGCGTTGGCTGGGAAGACGATGACATCTGCCGGCCGGCAGATCTTGGTGGCGTCGGTGCTGTTTTCGCGAATGGTGTCGATGTCGGTCCTGACATGCTCAGGACCGACGATCGATCGAAGTTCATCGAGCATTGCTCGATTATACAGAGCAGGTCACTTGGCGGCGCGACGCAGAAATGCCGGGATCTCCAGGTCCATAGCGGGAATCGAAGACATTTTCGGAGTAGCGGCTGACGACGATTGTGGCTGCGGCGATACGCCGGAGTGATTCGTTCGGTCGAATCCGGTCGCAATCACCGTGATCTTCACTTCGCCCTTCATGCGTTCATCCAGAACTGCGCCAAAGATGATGTTGGCCTCCGGATCAGCCGCATCGTGAATGATGCTCGAGGCTTCGCTGACTTCGTGAAGCAGCAGGTCGTTTCCTCCTGTGATGTTGATCAGGACGCCCCGGGCGCCGTGGATGGAACCGTCTTCGAGCAGCCGGCTCGAAATCGCCTTCTTGGCTGCTTCGACGGCCCGGTTTTCGCCGGCGGCGGTACCCGTTCCCATCAGGGCCATGCCCATACCCGACATCACGGTCTTGACGTCGGCAAAATCCAGATTGATAAGACCCGGAACGATGATCAGGTCTGAAATTCCCTGAACGGCCTGGCGCAGGATGTCGTCGGCGATGCGGAAAGCATCGAAGAGACTGGTGCCGCGCTCAAGAGTTGCCAGGAGCCGTTCATTGGGAATGGTGATAACGGTGTCGACACATTCCTTCAGGTCCATCAAGCCGCGCTCGGACTGAGTGAGACGCTTGCGCCCTTCAAATGCAAACGGTTTGGTGACGACGGCAACCGTGAGGGCACCGAGTTCCGCTGCGAGGCTCGCGACAATCGGGGCGGCTCCAGTACCTGTTCCTCCACCGAGACCAGTGGTGACAAACACCATGTCGGCACCCTCAAGCGCCTCAATGATCTTGTCCGTGTCTTCCAGAGCTGCTTGTTTGCCGATGTCGGGATTCGCCCCTGCGCCGAGTCCCTTGGTGAGTTTTGCGCCAATCTGGATCTTCACGGACGCCTTGGATTGCTTCAAGGCCTGAACGTCCGTGTTCGCCACCAGGAATTCCACGCCGTCAAGACCCGCGGCAATCATGCGGTTCACGGCATTCGATCCGCCGCCGCCAACGCCGACGACCTTGATGCAGGCGCCGGTACGGTGTCCTTCATCGAAAAGGAATTTGATCGAACTATCGGTTGATAGACTTGTAGCCACGGTTGCCCCCTTTTTCTCCCCTTATCAAATCATCGCTCTCATCTTCGAAAAGAATTTCCGAAATCCTGAGTTCGAGCTCTGGTGAAAGTCGTGCATTTTTCGCCGACGATCGCCATACAAGACCAGTCCTGAGACGGTTGCGAATTCCGGCTGCGCCAGCTTCGGCATTCGTGCAAGATGCGACTCACTGAAGCCAACCGGGGTCCCAATTCGTACCGGCAAATCCAAAATGTCTTCGGCCAGTTCAGCCAGACCACGCAGCATCGAGCCGCCACCGGTCAGGATCACTCCCGCCCCCACCTGTCGCTCATATCCGGCATTGCGGATTTCGTTCCGTACAAAGTGGATGATCTCTTCCGCCCGCGGTTGCAGGATGTCGCTCAACACCTGCTGGGCAATGGTTCGCGGCTGGCGCGTTCCCATGCCAATAACTTCGAAAACCACCTCGTTTTCGGCGAGCGACGCCAGCGCCCAACCTTGTTCCCGCTTAAGGCGCTCAGCTTCAGGGATAGACGTACGGAGGCCGACGGCAATGTCGTTGGTGAAGTGATCACCGCCGATCGGAACGACGATGGTGTGTCGTACCGCGCCACTCTTATAGATCGCGACGTTGGTCTTGCCGCCGCCAATGTCGACCAGGACGGCTCCCAGTTCCTTCTCGTCTTCCGTCAGCACCGCTTCACCGACGGCAATCGGTTCGAGAACCGTGTCGCCAACGAACAGGCCGCTACGATTGACCGCCGTCACAATGTTTTGCGCGGCGGTGGTGGAACTGGTGACGATGTGGACGTTCACTTCCAGGCGGGTGCCGATCATTCCGAGAGGGTCACCAATGCCACACTGGTCATCGACGGTGAATTCCTGCGGCAGAATGTGGATGATCTCGCGGTCCGGCGCCAGCGCGACGGCCCTTGCCGTCTCGATCACGCGGCGGACATCGTCTCCTGTGATCTCCCGGGCTTTCATCGCAATCGGAGTAACACCCCTGCTGTTGAAGCTCTTGATGTGGGGGCCGGCAAGACCTACGAACACGGATTCGACGTCGGCCTTTGCCATGGCCTCCGCCTCGGCGACGCTCTTCTTGATCGACTGGACGGTCTCTTCAAGATTGACGACGACGCCTTTCTTCAAGCCCCTGGATTCGGCCACACCGATCCCGACCGGCTCAAGGCCGGTGTCACGCACCGCCGCAATCAGCGTGCAGACCTTCGCCGAACCGATATCGAGCCCTACAATGTTTTTTTCTCGCCGCCCCATACCACCTGCTCGCCGAAGGACTCATCGTCCTTCATTCGAACGATTACCTGGTTCTTGAACCGCAGGTCGACTTTGACCGCCTGCGGATATTGCTCCTGGATCTGGGTCTTCAACTGGAGGTATTTGATCCAGCGGTTGCGAAACTCCTCCAGGCCGAGATTTACTTTCAGAGGATCGCTGGCCGAAACAACCAGGACTTCGCCAGCCTCATTGATGCTGATTTCCGAAAGCTGCGCTTCCCCCAGTTCGGTAAGGACGCTTTGATAGACCCCGACCTTGCGAAGATTCCCCTCAGGGTCCCCCCGCCGCAGTCCATCCAGGATCGGGAAGCTCGCCGTCGAGATGGTGTCGAGTTCGAGAATCGTGGCATCCACGTCAAATTGATAGGCGTCGCCCTGGATTCGCCCAATGCCGATGGGTTCGCGCTCGACCACGCGAATAATGATCTGGTCCGGCAACACCCGCTGCACGATCGCATGCCGCACCCACTGCAACCGTTCGACACGCTCACGAATCATGGTGAGGTCGGCCCGGAAAACATTGGTCCCGACCTCGAATTCCGCCTGGGCAATGATCTGGTCTTCGCTCACCCGTTTCAGTGGTCCGCCAACCCCCGAAACAGCCAGGGCTTTGACCTCAAAGCGAGCAGCGGTTCGAAGGTAGTGAGCCACCTGGTATGTGGCCCAGCCGAGACCTGTGAGGGAAACGACAAGCATGCCAACCTGGACATAGCGCAGCAGTTTTGCTTTCATGCAGTTTTTGAGAACCTCCCGGCAAGCTGGTCCGACAATTTGGTAACGCTGCCCGCGCCCATGACGATAACGGCATCTCCCTCGGCAGCGTTGCCGAGGACATAGGACTCAATCGCTTCGAATGTCGGCGCGTAGATGGCGTTCTTGTGTCCGAAGCTCTGAATCTTCTCAATCAGGGCTGGCGTGCTGACGCCCTCGATGGGTGTTTCGCCGGCGGGATAGATGTCCATCATCAGCACGACGTCGGCAAGATTGAATGCCCTGGCGAAGTCGTCCATCAGGTGAAACGTTCGCGTATAACGATGGGGCTGGAAGATCGCGAAGAGCCTCTTGAAATTGCCCGTTTTCGCGGCGCTCAGCGTGGCGCGGATCTCCGTGGGATGGTGAGCATAGTCGTCGATCACCGTCACGCCATCCCGCGACTTCACCTGGAACCGGCGCTCCACTCCCTGAAACGCCTCCAATCCGTCCGCTATTGTTTTCGCCCCTATGCCCATGTCGCGGGCGACGGTAAAGGCACCCGTAGCATTGAGAACGTTGTGCCTGCCGGGAACGGTCAGGCGAATTCTCTGCGTCGCGCCTCCGTCGTAACGGAGTGTGAAGGCCGATCCGAGATTTTCCTCGACGATATCCGCAATGCAGACGTCCGCCTGGGCGGCGGTTCCGTAGGTTACAAACCGCCTCTTGATGCTGGGAATAAGGGATTGCACCGCGGGTTCGTCCAGGCAAAGCACGGCGGCGCCGTAGAACGGCACGCGGTTGACGAAAGTCAGGAATGCGCCCTGGATGTCTTCGAGATCCTTGTAATTGTCGAGATGATCGGCTTCGATATTCGTCACGACCGCAACAGTCGGAGACAACAGAAGAAAGGATCGGTCGCTCTCATCGGCTTCGAGGACGATGTAGTCGCCTTTTCCCATGCGGGCATTGCTGCCGATGGTGTTGAGCCGTCCGCCCACGACGATGGTCGGGTCGTAGCCGGCCTTGTCGAGAATGGTGGCGATCATGGAAGTTGTGGTGGTCTTGCCATGAGTGCCGGCGACGGCAATGCTGTACTTGAGCCTGGCGAGCTCGGCGAGCATTTCCGCGCGGGGAATGACGGGGATCTTGAGCCGGTGCGCTTCCGCGATCTCCGGGTTCTGGAGACTAACCGCGGACGACGTCACTACCACGTGCGCTCCGGCGATATTCTCAAGGGCATGTTTATAGAAAATCGTTCCGCCCAGCGATTCCAACCGTTCCGTGATCGGCGTGGGCCTTAGATCGGAACCGGTCACTCTATAGCCGAGGTTCAGGAGAACCTCCGCGATACCGCTCATGCCGATACCGCCGATGCCGACGAAGTGTACTTGCTGGATCCGCTTGAACATCTAATTCCTGTGGTGCCTCGCCACCGCCGACTCCACCAGGTTCACAATTCTCGTTTCGGCGTCGAGTACCGCCATGCTCCGGGCAGTCGTTTCCATGGCCCGGAGCCGTTCGGGGCTCAGGATCAATGCCCGAATTTCATCCGCCAGCCGCTGGCCCGAAAGGTCTGCGTTCCGCAGCAACACCGCGGCGTTTTGCTCCGACATCGCCAGTGCGTTCCTGGTCTGGTGGTCATCCGTTGCGGTTGGAAGGGGAACAAGAATTGCCGCCCTGCCTGCCGCCTTAACCTCGGCGATCGTCGTGGCTCCCGCCCGGGACACAATCAAGTCGCAAGCCTGGTATTGTTCGTGGAAGTCATCGAAGAAGGCGCGGACATCCGCGGTAAAACCAGTTGTTTCGTAGGCACGCTTCACGTCCTGGACCTGCCGTTCCCCAGTCTGGTGCACGAAGCTAAGCAATGGCCTCAGGTCCGAGAGAAAGCAAAGACTCTCCATGACCGCCTTGTTGATCGCGTTGGCTCCCTGGCTTCCGCCAAACACCAGAACCGTGTAGGGAGGCACGTGAACCCTGGCCGGGATGGACTTGAACTGCGGCCGCACAGGATTGCCAGTCACAACGGCGCGCTCGCCGAAAAACGCCGAACTCCCGGGATCCGTTACGGCGGCGTAATCCACCCACCGACCCAACGTCCGGTTTGCCAGGCCGGGAATGGCGTTCTGTTCCATGATCAAACGGGGGAAGCCGCCTAGGATCGCCGCACCGAGGATCGGGAACGACGCATAGCCGCCAACGCCGATCACGATGTCCGGCTTGAAACTTCCGAGAATTCCCCGTGCCCTGAACAATCCTGCAACCATTGCCACTGCATTCTTTACCTGCCGAAAGATGCCCATTCCCTTGAGTCCAGCAATGGGCAGAGTGCGAAGTGGGAAGCCTTCGCGCGGGATAATCTGGGTTTCAATTCCCCGATCCGCGCCGACAAACAGGATTTCCGAGCCCGGATGGCGCCGTTCGATTTCACGAGCTACCGCAATTCCGGGAAACAGATGCCCACCTGTTCCACCACCAGCTATGATCGCCTTCATAAATCCCAACTCAGGGGAATTCCTGTCCATTTTTCCGTTAACTCGACTGCTGCGAGATATTTAGGAGAATCCCAACCGCCGCCAGCATCACCACAAAGGAACTGCCACCATAGCTGAGGAACGGGAGCGGAATGCCTTTGTTCGGTATCAGTCCCAACACCACACTCATGTTGATGAATGCCTGCACGGCAACCATCGTCGTAATCCCAAGCGCCAGGAAGTAGCCAAACCGGTCCGGCGCCTTCAAGGTTGTTCTCACGCCACGCCACAGGAAGATCGCAAACATCACCAGAACAATAACCGTGCCTATCAGTCCCAACTCCTCGGCAATGACCGCAAAAATGAAATCGGTGTGAGCCTCGGGCAAATAAAACAGCTTCTGCTTGCCTTCCATGAAACCCAACCCCGCAATTCCTCCGCCTCCCACAGCAAGCTTTGCCTGGATAACCTGGAATCCCTTACCCAGGGGATCACCCTCCGGATCGAGGAATGCCAGGATGCGATCCCATCGGTACTTCACCCGGTATACCAGGAAGTAGAACGCCGGCACTGTAGCCATCCCGGAAAACACGTACCACCGCAAGTTCAGTC
>CAMAWS010000111.1 GCA_945861845.1 Candidatus Sulfopaludibacter sp. SbA3
TGGATACGGTATGCGCCAAACGATCGTGCAGAGTCCCCAGATAACGAGCTGGAAGTATCCGCCCGCCAGGGTTACCAGCATTCGATTGCGTTTCGACGGGAACATCCACGAATCGCTCACGTCGCAATAAAATGCCGGCTGAAAGTAGATCAGCATGAGACCGACTTCGTGTACCTTCCCTCCAAAATGACAACAGGTCACCCCATGGGCGAACTCGTGGACCGTGACAATCGTAAAAACAACAAGCCAGATGAAGAACAGGCTTTGAACGTTAAATAGACTCTGAACGCCTGCGCCTAACTCGTCCCAATGCAGGAAAGTAAGCGTAAAGCCGGTGAAGATTGATAGCAGGGCGAAGACCTGGAACCACGCTGTAAACGCCCAGCGTGTGCGAGGAAGCAGCCATGCGAACACTTTTTCGGGATTCAGCGAAGCAAGTTTCCAATAAAGAAAACCCTCCTCGGTGTCGCCGACCTTACGGCTCTTGTAGGAGGCGAGCTTCTCGCGTCCTTCGGCGCTATCGAGCAGCAGCTTGTCTTCGAGCGATGTGAAAAAAGCCGCGATGGTCGAAGCGGAAATGGTTCCGCCGAGCTTTTCGCCAAGACGCTCGGCGACTGTTTCGGCATCAAGCGGTTCGCGAATTAAGTCTAGAATTGACGCCTGGTTTTCCGTGAATCGGAAGTACCGTTTTGTGAGTGGATCTTTGACGACGAGGTAGGTCTTGCCTTGCTGCTGCTGACGGGAGAACTCGAGGTCCGGCCGGAGCTGCACCGCGTATGACAGGTTCTGCTCCATTTGCTCTCAGTTCAACAAACCGAACAAGACCCTGCGGTCGAATGATCGCAGGGTCCCGAAATCGTTACTGCGCTTTTTCGACGTTCTCAGCCTGGAATCCCTTTGGTCCCTGAGTGATTGTGAACTCAACGTCATCGCCTTCCTTCAAGGTCTTGTATCCCTCGCTGACGATGGCGGAATAGTGGACAAACACATCCCCGCCTGAAGCCCTCTCGATAAACCCGAAGCCTTTTTTGTTGTTGAACCACTTTACCTTGCCTGTTTCTTTACTCATTACCGCGAACTCCTTTTTTACTTGTAACTATTTCTGTCTAAACTTCGCAGTTGAGAGAGGGCAACGATTTCGGAATTACTCTTTCTCCATCTACTAGAAGCCGCAAAGTGTAAACCGTCGGGCATTATACCCAAACCAAGCATGGTGTCAACTTCCGATGTCACCGATAAGTTGAGGCTGTCCAAAGGGTTGTCGGCGATCCAGTGGCAACAGCCCATCTCTATATTAATGACCGTCTGCGAGTGCCTGCCGGAGACCAACATAGAATAATGACTACTCGGGATGGCAGCCGGAAACAGTTCCCCGCTCGTGGGAAAGAGCTGCCTACACGATCAACATGCAATCGCCATAGCTGTAGAAGCGATACCTTTCGCTTATGGCATGGCTATAGGCCCTTTCAATCATCGAACGGGAGCTGAAGGCCGTAACCAACATGAGCAACGTGGATCGCGGGAGGTGGAAGTTTGTCAGGAGGCCCCCCACTGCGGCGAATTCATATCCAGGCAAAATAAACAGGTCCGCATTTCCGGTTCCTGCTTCAAACCGGCCAAATCGCCGCCGGACGTATTCGAGCGTGCGACTGGACGTTGTACCCACAGCCACGATGCGCCTGCCCGCACTCTCGGCCTCGTTCAATGCTGTGGCGGCTTCGGGAGTGATCTCATATCGTTCGGACTTGAGGACATGCTCGCGCGGATCTTCGCTTCTAACGGGAATGAATGTTCCAACACCCACGTGAAGAGTGATCTTGAGAATCGCAATGCCCCGCTGCCTGAGCGTGTCAAACATTCCTTCCGTGAAATGGAGTCCGGCCGTCGGGGCCGCTACGGCGCCGATCGGGTTCGCGTATACCGTCTGGTATTCAAGGGCGTCGGAACCCGTGTCTTCCCTTCCCAGGTACGGAGGCAGCGGTATGTGACCATGACGCTCGAGAAACGTTTCAACGCTGGAGTATGACTTCCACTCAAGCAGTCGCAGACCGTGCTGCGTCGCTTCCCCAAAAATTCCTATGGCTCCATCAAAATCCACTCGATCCCCGGGCCGGATTCGCTTGCCGGGATAACACATGACCTCCCAGAGATCTGGACCCACGGAACCGGCGAACAGGACCTCGATCTCGCGATTGCTCCCGGAAGCGCGATGCAAGGTTCCGTAGGTGCGAGACCGCATCACACGCGTATCATTAATGACGAGCACGTCCGAGGGATCCAGAAGTTCCGGCAGATTTCTGAAAGCGCTGTCTGTAAGCTGTCCGGTGCGCCGGTCGAGGACCATCATTCTTGACGCGTCTCGCGGGCGGACAGGCTCTCGCGCGATCAAGTCCGGCGGCAATTCATAATCAAAATCCGAGAGCTTCATTTCTTATGGTCAACGGAGAAGTCATAATACGCAAACGTGGCGCCGACCGCATTCGGCACGGACACCTATGGGTATACCGTAGCGACATCGTCGAAGCGAAAGACGCTGAGCCGGGCGGCATCGTCAAGGTTTGCGACCAGCGCGGAGCGACTATAGGCAAAGCGTTCTACAGCTCGCAGTCACAGATCGCGCTCCGCTTTCTTGCCCGCGGCGACGCCAAAATCGACGAGGAATTCTTCCGCAAGCGCTTCGAGGCCGCGGACCAGCTTCGGGAACGCCTGGGAGTGGATCCCCGATTGAGCCGTCGCATCCACTCCGAGGGAGATCTGCTGCCAGGCATCATCGTCGATCGCTACGGTGACCGAATCGTCGCCCAGAGCCTGATCCAGTCTACAGATCGCCTTCAGCCCCTGATAACCCGGATAATCAGTGACCGATACCATCCGCAATCCATTCTCTTTCGAAATGATAGCAGGGTGCGTGAGCTCGAGGGCCTCGAGTTGAAGCAGGAAGTCGTGGGCGATCCCCTGCCGGAAACGATAATCGTGGACGAAGACGGTTTGCAGGTTGCCATTCCACTGGCCGCAGGCCAGAAGACCGGCGCATACCTGGACCAGCGGGATAACCGGCGCGCTGCAAAACGGTACGCGCGCGGGGCTGCGCTGGACGCATTCAGTTATGGAGGCGCGTTCGCACTCCACCTCAGCAGCGTATGCGATTCGGTTGAAGCAGTGGATATCTCGGCGCCGGCTGTGGAGTTGGTTCGCGCAAACGCGGAGCGGAACAACCTGAAGAACATTACTGCCATCGAGGCAAACGTTTTCGACTTCCTGCGCCAGCGCCACAGCGAAAACGCGCGTTACGACACCATCGTGCTCGACCCTCCCGCCTTTGCCAAGAACAAGGACAGTCTCGAGGGCGCTATGCGGGGTTATAAGGAAATCAACAATCGGGCGATGAGGCTCTTGCGCCCTCACGGCATCCTTGTTACATGCTCGTGTTCCCACCACGTGAACGAGGGCATTTTTGCGGAAATGCTGGCGGATGCGGCAAATGATGCTGGATGCTGGGTGCGGGTCATCGAACGGCGCGTCCAGTCAGCCGATCACCCGATTTTGCTGACGGTTCCAGAGACTCTGTATCTGAAATGTTTCATTCTGGAAATCGTATATTGACAGTCATACGCTCAGATCATATGTTGATGAATGACTAAGATATGTGGAGGATTTGACCGATGGCCGTTACAAAATGGGATCCGTTCCGAGACTTAAACATGCTGCAGGACCGTATGAACCGCCTATTTGATGATGCCGGGCGTGGATGGAGATCTGACGAACCCATATCCACAACGACTTGGAGCCCCGCAATCGATATTTTTGAAACCGAGGGTGAAATCGTTGTAAAAGCGGAGCTTCCAGGTTTAGAGCGCAAGGACATTACAGTGCATCTCGAGAATAACGTCTTGACCCTTCGGGGCGAGCGCCGATTCGAAAAAGAGGCCAAAGAGGAGAATTATCATCGGATCGAGCGATCTTACGGGGGATTCAGCCGGGCATTCTCCATTCCGATGACCGTAGACGAACAGAGCATTAATGCGGACTACAAGGATGGAATCCTCAATATCCGGCTTCCAAAGAAGGAGCAGGCGAAGCCGAAGCAGATCAAGATCAATGAGTGAGGACTGAAAACGCCCATGATTCGTTTTGACAAACTAACCATCAAGGCCCAGGAAGCGCTGCAGGCGGCGCAAGGTCACGCCCAGGAGCGTGGAAACCCACAGATCACCCCCGATCATCTTCTTTGGGCATTGGTCCAGCAGAAGGATGGAGTGGTATTGCCGGTTCTTCAGAAGTTGGGGACGAATCTGCAGACTTTGGCCCGCGACCTGGCCGACTCTGTGGCGAAGCTCCCGAAAGTGCAGGGTCAGGACGAAACTCAGCTCTCGCCGGCGCTTAACCGCATGATCGAAGAAGCGTTGAAGGAAGCTGACCAGTTCAAGGACGAATACGTCAGCACCGAGCATCTGCTGATCGCGTTGTCAAATGGGAAAGGCGAATCTGTATCGCAGATTTTACAGTCGCACGGCGTCACGAAGGACGCGATCCTCAAAGTGCTCGTGTCGATTCGAGGGACTCAGAAGATCACGGATCCAAATCCGGAAGAGAAGTATCAGGCCCTGCAGCGATACTCCCGCGATCTCACCGATCTTGCGCGTAAAGGCAAACTGGACCCGGTAATCGGCCGGGACGAAGAGATCCGCCGCGTGATTCAAATTCTTTCGCGCCGCACAAAGAACAATCCGGTACTGATTGGCGAGCCTGGTGTCGGAAAGACCGCGATCGTGGAGGGACTGGCTCGCCGCATCATTGCGGGCGATGTGCCGGAATCACTGAAGCGCAAGAAGCTTGTCTCGCTCGATCTGGGGGCAATGATTGCAGGAACGAAATATCGGGGCGAGTTCGAAGACCGGCTGAAGGCGGTCATGAAGGAAATCGAGGAGGCCGGCGGGGAAATCATCCTCTTCATTGACGAACTGCATACCCTGGTGGGCGCGGGTGGCGCGGAAGGCTCCATCGACGCCTCGAACATGCTCAAGCCCGCATTGGCGCGAGGGGATCTGCGCTGCATCGGCGCCACGACGCTGAACGAATACCAGAAGTACATCGAAAAGGACAAAGCGCTCGAACGCAGGTTCCAGAAAACGTACGTCGGGGAGCCGACTGTGGAAGACACCATAGCGATCCTGCGAGGCCTGAAGGAGCGATACGAGATCCATCATGGCGTGAAGATCAAGGATTCAGCGATCATCGCCGCGGCAACGCTTTCGCATCGGTATATCGCCGACAGGTTTCTGCCGGACAAGGCGATTGATCTTATCGATGAAGCGGCCGCAAGTTTGCGCATGCAGATTGACTCCATGCCGGTCGAAATCGAAGTTGTCGAGCGGCAGATCATGCAGCTTGAAATTGAGCGGCAGGCGCTGACCAAGGAAGAGGATCCGCCCTCCCGCGAACGCCTGGGCCTGATCGAAAAGGAACTTGGGGAACTGCGCGAACGATCAACGGAAAAGAAGCTGCGGTGGCAGCATGAAAAGGACCTGATTCAGAACATTCGCACGTTGAAAGAGGGAATCGAACAGGCGCACATCGAGGAGCAGCAGGCGGAACGGCAGGGCAACTACGCGAAGGTTGCCGAGATCCGTTATGGACGACTCCAGGAGCTCGACAAAAAACTTAAGGAGGCGAGCGCCACTCTCGAAGGCCCTCAACAGAATGACCGAATGTTGAAGGAGCAGGTTGACGAGGAGGATATCGCTCACATTGTAGGGAAGTGGACCGGAATACCGGTCTCAAAGATGCTTGAGAGCGAAATTCAGAAGCTGATCCGCATGGAACACCTTCTTGCAAACCGCGTTGTTGGTCAAGACGAGGCGCTCAAGGCTGTCGCGAATTCGATTCGCCGATCCCGGGCAGGCCTTCAAGACACCAACCGCCCGATTGGCGTGTTCATGTTCCTCGGTCCGACGGGAGTGGGCAAGACGGAAACCGCGCGGGCCCTTGCTGAATTCCTGTTTGATGACGAACGGTCCATGATCCGCGTAGATATGTCCGAATACATGGAAAAGCACTCCGTTTCGCGACTGATCGGAGCTCCTCCGGGGTATGTTGGCTACGATGAAGGCGGCCAGCTCACAGAAACCGTTCGCCGCAGGCCGTACGCGGTGATCCTGCTCGACGAAATCGAGAAGGCGCATCCCGATGTCTGGAACATCATGCTGCAGATATTTGACGATGGGCGTCTGACCGATGGCAAAGGCCGGACAGTCGACTTCAAAAACACGGTTGTCATCATGACTTCGAATGTTGGGGTCGGACAGGCGGAAGCGAATATCAGGGAAGAGTTGAAAGGACATTTCAAGCCGGAGTTCCTTAACCGGATCGACGATATCGTCATCTTCAAGAGCCTTGGCAAGGAGGAGATTTCGAAGATCATTGAGATTCAGCTCGCTGTGTTTCGAAAACATCTTGCCGATCGCAAGATCACGCTCGACCTCACGCCGGCTGCCCGCGAAGAGCTCTTAAAGGCAGGATACGATCCCGCGTTCGGCGCACGGCCGCTCAAGCGGGCAATCCAAAGGCTGCTGGCGGACCAACTGGCGTTGAAGCTGTTGGAAGGAACGATCCAACCGGGTGAACACGTCGTTGCCGACGTTACGAAGGGCGGGGAATTCACGTTCAAAGGGGTCCCCGCCGTAGCATCCTGATCATTGCGACCCCTTGAACCTTGTCACTCTCTCCGTTATATTTAGCACTCTGTCTAATTGAGTGCCAACCGTCATCAATACCTGGGTACCTGCAAACGCAATAGGAGGAGATAGAAATGGCTGCCAAAGAGCTTGTCTACAGTGAGGATGCCCGTAGCGCCATGCTGCGCGGCGTGAACGTTCTAGCCGATACGGTCAAGGTGACACTTGGGCCGAAGGGCCGAAACGTGGTTCTCAGTCGAACGTACGGATCTCCGCTTGTGACTAAGGACGGTGTCACTGTCGCGAAGGACATCGAGCTGAAGGATCGTTACGAGAATATGGGCGCGCAGATGGTCAAGGAAGTCGCGAGCAAGACGGGCGACATCGCGGGGGATGGCACAACAACAGCCACAATTCTTGCCCAGGCAATCTTTCGAGAAGGCATCAAGAATGTCGCGGCCGGCGCAAATCCGATGGATCTGAAGCGGGGTATTGACCGGGCGGTCGAGGTCGTTGCCGAGGAGTTGAAGAAGCTTTCCAAACCTGTAAAAAGCAAGAAAGAGCAGGAGCAGGTGGCGTCTGTTTCCGCAAATAACGACAGAACCATCGGTTCGCTGATCGCCGATGCGATGGAGAAGGTGGGCAAGGACGGCGTGGTGACGGTCGAAGAAGCAAAGTCCATGAAGACTGAATTGGAATTCGTGGAGGGAATGCAGTTTGACCGCGGATATCTTTCGCCATACTTTGTCACGAATCCGGAACGCATGGAAGCCACCATGGAAGATGCGTACATCCTGATCTACGAGAAGAAGATCTCGGCCATGCGGGATCTCATTCCGATTCTGGAGCCGGTTGCGCGCGAAGGGCGTGCGCTCGTCATCATTGCCGAAGACGTGGATGGCGAGGCTCTCGCAACTCTTGTTGTGAACAAGATTCGCGGAACGCTGAAAGTTGCCGCCGTCAAGTCACCTGCCTTTGGCGATCGTCGCAAGTCGATCATGGAAGACATCGCCACGCTTACAGGCGGCAAGGCAATTACTGAGGACCTGGGAATCAAGCTCGAGAACCTGACGCTTGCCGACCTGGGGCGCGCAAAGAAGGTTGTGATCGACAAAGACAACACGACGATTGTCCAGGGTTCGGGCAAACGCGCTGAGATCGAAGGTCGAATCAAGCAGATTCGCCGTCAGATTGACGAGACGACATCGGACTACGATCGCGAAAAGCTTCAGGAGAGGCTGGCGAAAATCGCCGGTGGCGTGGCTATTGTCCGCGTTGGCGCCGCCACCGAAACCGAGATGAAGGAACTTAAGGCGAGAGTGGAGGATGCGCTCCACGCCACGAAGGCGGCCATTGAGGAAGGCGTTGTCCCGGGCGGCGGAGTTGCACTTCTTCGAAGCCAGAAGGTGGTCGACAAGCTGCTCAAGACACTGGAAGGTGATGTGCGGACTGGCGCCGAGATTATCCGTCGTGCGCTTGAAGAGCCTGTGCGCATGATTGCCAAGAACGCCGGCCATGATGGCGCCGTGATCGTTGAAAAGATTCGTAGTGAAAGCAACGTCAATGTCGGGTTTAATGCCGCTGATGAAAAGATAGAGGACCTCGTTCAGAGCGGCGTGATTGACCCTACGAAGGTGGTTCGCGTTGCGATCCAGAACGCGGCTTCAATAGCGGTTCTTCTGCTGACTACGGAAGCGATGGTTTCGGAAGTCCCGGAAAAAAAGAAAGCCCCGGCGATGCCACCGGGCGGCTACGAAGACTACGATTAGGCAGGAGAGAAAAGGGGACAGA
>CAMAWS010000112.1 GCA_945861845.1 Candidatus Sulfopaludibacter sp. SbA3
GCCCCGTGCCAGGATCGAACAGGAATTTTCTGGAACCTTGCACGGGGCTCAAGCCCCGCGCCCACAGCTCATTCGAATATTTCCGGCCACGAAAACGTAATGATGGTGTTCATGATTCCGTTCGGCGGCGGCACCCTTTGTCCCGCTGCGCTCAGCATGATTTCCTTATGAACGGGATCCAGGGCAATTCCCGACGCCACGTATCCGGTCAGTTGCTGGACCGGGATGCGCCACCGCGGAGGAACGTCGCCGGTGTCCTCAATACTCCACGCGCAAACAGATCCGCCGGTACAGCCTGCCACGATCAGGCCTTTTTGCGGATAGACCTGGAATGAACTGATGCCGGCCATGAGGCTTTTGGGTCCCTGGATGACGGCTTTCGGTTTGGCGTTTCCGCTGGCGGTACGATCGAAAATCAGCATCGCGCCGCCGCTATTGACGATCAGGAGATTGCGTACCGCATCGACGGCCACTGCGCCTGCGCCACGAATCTGAGTATCTGGCCCCCTGAGAATTCGTTTGGGCGCAACGTCGCCATTCGCCATCCGGTCAAATACCAGAATGCCGAACGGAAAAGTTCCCTGGCCACCGCATCCAAATCCGCCTGTGCCTATGGGCAGCAGGATTTCATTGTTCGCCGGATCGACGCTGATCTTATCGATGCCGCAATAGGCCGTTCCCAGTATTTGCGTGTTAGGTCCCTGAATAACGCGCGCGGGCGCGTCTTCTCCGTTGGCGCCGCCGCGGAAAACCAGGATTGCCTGGGTTAAAGGACTCGGTACGACGATTTCATCGTGAACCGCATCGAACGCGAAGCCGTGCATCGTCCTGCTGATCTTTGTTTTTTCACCCTCGATCGCTCGTGTCGGCGGCGTATTCTCCTTCGCCAGCCTGGCGAAGGCCGCAATCTGCGGATGGTTCACTCAGTTGGGCACCAGTATTTCTTCGCGCCTGCTGTCATAAGCGAGCGCCTGCGTCTTGCCGAATCGCAACGACACTTTGCCAGCGGGCGCACTGCGAATCGTGCGAAGCGGCGCGACGTTTCCATTTGCCGTCAGCGGATAAACTGTAGCGGAAGAATTGCCCAGGTTACTGGCCCACACTTCCCGGTTCTTCATATCGACAAAGACGCCGGTGGGATAACTGATACCTGTCCTGTTTCCCTTGATCACCCGCGTTGGTTCGACGTTTCCCTGGGCGGTTCTGCCGAAGACCAGTATCGAGTGGCCCATGTCATTGGCTACGTACACGTCACCGGTTTCTGGATCCAAAGACATGGCTCCGGGCCAATTGAGCTGTGTCCTGGAGCCTTGTATGACGCGCACCGGAGGCGTGTCCCCGTTTGCCTCAAGGGGGTAAACCGTGATCGAAGCCGACTCGAACCTGCCCGTGCCGGGAGACCTGTAGTCGCTGATGTTGCCCCAATTGTTGACGATCATCAGTCTGTTCTGCACGTCGATTGCGATTCCGTGAGCGTCCGATAATCGAGTGCTTTCCCCTGCCAGAACGCGGAGAGGCTTTTCGTCTCCGGATGCTCCCTTCCGGTAGACCTCGACCTGCGGAGGGTACTGGATTGTCACGTAAAGCTCTTCCTTCGCCTCATCAACAGCCGCGGAGTACGCCCGATGGGTAACATTCAGTTGCCGGAGTGGCGCGACATCCCCGCTCGCACCGTGAGCAAACACGGAGATGCTGTCACCAATGTCGTTTTCTACCGAAGATATGTCGCCGGTCTTCGGATCGATGTAAACGCCGCTGTGAAATCCGATATCGGTCTTGGGCCCGGAGATCACGCGCTTCGGTTCAGTTCGTTCGGCGTTGGGCGGCGTATTGTCCAACCGGTTGAATACCCGGATGCTCCATGTGTTGCTGTCCATCATGACTACTTCATCGTGCAGGTTATCAATAGCGATGGAACTGTAAATAGGATGTGTATCCAGAAGATTGCGAACCGGAGGACGAGTAACGTCTCCTGTCTGGCCCGAAGCCTGCGACGCCGCGTATACCGATGCCTGCCGGAATGACTCAAACACGTTGTTCGTATTCGTGCCTGCTACCAGATCGGCCTCGGCGGTTCCGGCTTCCCAGGGCGGGCAAGCGTCGCCGTAATTCGGCACCTCCGCAATAGAAACCAGTTGAGCGGAACCTGTGGCCTGCTCCACGGCAGGCGCCTGCTGCAGTCGTTGTATCGCCGACAGGCAGAGGAGACACGTCAGCAGTGCGACTCCTGCAGAGAGCGTTATCTTCTTGTGGTTGTTTCTTCGTGCACGCATACGCTTCCTCACAAACAAATTGTCATCAGATCAACAGCCGGTTGTACGCTAAGGTGTTCAGGGAAGCCCCTGAGGTGACGGGAGTATATCGGGTATGTTACGAAGCTCCAAGATCTTCGAGGATTTCCGCGATGGCTTTTCGCAGGTCCGCCGGCACCCTCAAATCGAAGGTCCTGGGCCGAAGAGGCCGGATCACTTTCTGCAACTCATCGAACAGGTCGTTCCTGTTGAGGCGGAATCGCAAGTGATATACACGGCATCCGCAATCTCCTTCAAACTCCAGCGGTTCAAGATCCGAGCCGCGCTCAAACAGCAATGAACCCGACACGATAATGAACACACGAAGCGGCGCCTCCGGCCCAGTCTCTTCAGCGATGATCCGCTCGTTGAGAAAATCTCGAAAGAATGCGCCATTGGTCTTCCGCCCCTGAAGATCAGCCGCGCTGATCTCGGGAGTTTCAGCCTCTTTGAATGCCTTCATGAGGGCGGGCCAATCGATCATGCGGAAGTCCCTCTGGTCGAAGGCGACTTCGCGCCGGACGAGGTCCAGGCCAGAGATCGAAAGCGAACCGTTTGCGAGCTCGATCTGGGATAACGCGGCGATCGCTCCACTCGTGAACTCACTATGATTGCGAGCCATGCGCGCCCGGTTCGTCCATTGCTCCGGTGTGCTCATGGTGGAAATCAGTTCAATTTCGATGCGGCGCTTGTTTTTCACGGGCAGAAAGAGTTCGCCGGTCAGGCGGACTACTATTCCGCCGTCGGTGCGGCTGACTTGAGGAATTTCAACGAGCGGAAGCCGGCCAAAGGCGTCCGGCAAGGGATCGTTCCGAATCCCGGGCACACGGACACGGCGCTTGGTCATGTTGTGTTTTCCGGTCTTTGCGTCGTACAGGACCAGCCAGAAGAGGTAGTCGCCCGGTTGAACGAACGCGCGCGTGTCGAATCGCACTTCAAGGTTTGACGGTATCTCGCCGTCGATAGTCTGGCGGATAAAGCTGGGCTGGGTGAGCCACTCTCCGTCGGAATTACTGACAACGCTTATCAGGAACAGTTCGTGTTCGTTGCCGCTGCGATTGAGATCTTTAGCGCGGACGGCGGCGGAATAGGGAACCTCGATCCGCTGGTCCATCCGAAGTGTTGCCGGCAGGATGCGGAGTCTCCAGGGGATTTCGGCGACTTCTTTCGCATCCAGCCATTCGGCCAGCGGAATCGACCTCAGATCGAGATCTCGATCTTCCTGGATTATTGGTGTGGCCGAAACCACACTGTTCGCCATAAAATAGGCGACCAATACCCAGATGATTGCTCTTGATATGAATTCTGTGTAAAACATGACTAAAACCGGACCAAAGACTACCGAAAAGACGGGCGGCTGTCGATGGGAAGAGTCGCGAACATGAGCGGCTGCGAATGCAAGCCCGATAGGGCGCAGCCATCAAAGTAATGAGCGGCTGCGAATGCAAGCCCGACGCGAAGCGTGAGCGCGATAGCGCGAAACCTAAGGCAACGGGCGCAGCCATCAACCATGGAGACAATGTGGCAAAGAAATCAAAGAAGAATGCGAAATCAGGCGTGAATAAGCTTTGGATGGTCGGCGCTGTCGTGGTCATGGCCGGCGTGATCTGGTTCTCCTTGAATATGTCCGACGATGGAGCCGCCCAGACGCAGGCGGCAGCCATCCCCAGCGTGGAGACTCTTCCTCCCTCGCTTTTTTCGGGAGCCACCCGTGAT
This sequence comes from Candidatus Sulfopaludibacter sp. SbA3, assembly GCA_945861845.1. Lineage (GTDB taxonomy): Bacteria > Acidobacteriota > Terriglobia > 20CM-2-55-15 > 20CM-2-55-15 > CAMBFR01. Next base: position 4,008 of record CAMAWS010000112.1, read on the forward strand.
GCGTACCAGATAGCCAGGGAGATACCGCTGGTGCTCGACAAGCTGCCTTGTTTTTGCGGTTGCGCGACTTCATTCGGGCACAGCAGCAATCTCCATTGCTTTAAGGACGATCATGGCGCCGTTTGCGATATGTGCCGGGATATTGCGCTGCTGGCGGGGCAGATGACCAAGAATGGCTCATCGGTTCCCGAGATCCGCGAAGCGATGCGCCAGAAATACAGAATGTAAGTCACTGGCGCGGTCCATGACCAACCGGCCATGGAGCGCGCCTGCAGTCCGACCTTTCAGTATTCACTTAAACTTTTTGAGATCCGAATAAACGTACCAGGGAGATACTCCATGCGATTTCGAATGTTCAGCCTTTCCTGCTTTCTGATTTTGTCATTGGCCGCGGCCTGCGGATCGACGGAAGAGCCGCCGCCAGCAGAGGCGCAATTGAATGCAGCGCCACCGGCACAGCCGGAAGCCGCTCAAGCGGGCGCAGATGCTTTGACTGGAATGTGGGCCGGGGACTGGGGGCCGAGTCCGCGTGACCGCAATCAAGTGACGCTTGAATTGAAGTGGGATGGAACAAGCCTGACGGGAACTGTGAATCCCGGACCGAATGCGGTTCCCCTGCTGCCACAGTCCACGTTCAATCCAGCGACCAGTGCAGTGCACATGGAAGCCGAGGCGCAGGGCCGGGGCGGCGTGACGCTTCACTACACCATCGACGGCAAGGTCGAAGGGAATATGATGAGCGGCTCCTGGAACCATCCGAGTGGAATGGGCGACTTCAAGATCACCCGTCAGTAGGAATCTTCGCCGAATTCAAATTCCTGGGAGGGATCCCGTGAGCAGCGGTTTTGCTGAAAAGCTGCGACAGAAGCTGAAGCGGAATCTTTCCCGGGCACGCGCTAATTTCTTCGACGGAAAACATATCGTCAAGAAAGGGGCATCGCCCCGAACTTCTGCCTTGTTGGTTCGCCCGTCGTTTCGAAACTGGTTCCAGCCTTTCTATTCCAACCTCTATGCAACATTTCGTTGTGTTGAGAACTAGATGAACGGGAACGCTTTTTCGATCGTTGCGAAGTTGGGCAGCGGTTCAGTGGAGAAGGCGCGGTGCATCCTGCCGTACCTCACCAGTCAAGACGGTATGACCTGTTGCCCAATCGACATCTCTCCGGCCGTCCTCATTAGTTGAATAGAGGCACGCTACTCCGCGTTGCGCAGGAACACAATCAATCGGTAACCGGTTCTGGGAGACACGCTCCTAATCCTGACTCTTCGGATAAGCCGGCAAAAGGACGCGATCGCCGAAGGCCGCTCTGAGCCCTTCGATGGCGCAATCTTCGTCGTTCATGCCGCCCCCGACGCCGATGGCGCCGATCATCGTGCCATCGACAACAATGGGTATGCCGCCCGAGACGGTGAAGAAGCCGAACTGCAGCATCTGCCTTGGCCGTCCGCTGGGATCGTTGCGCAGTTGGGCCGCGACGATCGAGGTTGGCTGGCGCGACTCGAGCGCCGTCTGTGCCTTCAGCATGGCTGTGTGGATGTTGTTGTAGATTTGTCCGTCGCCCCGTTCCTGATGAACAAAAGTTCCGTGGGTGTCGATGATGTAGATCGAGACGGAGCCGCCGCGGCCCGCCGCCCAGGCGCGGCAGGTCCGGGCGATCTTCTTTGCGGATTCACTGGAAATCTGGTTGGCATCGAAGATGTTCGCCGCCGCCCGTCCCGATACGACGAACTCCGGGGGCAGGGAAGAGCGCGGTGTCACGTCCTGCGGCAGTGTGAACCGCGGTACCGGCGCGTTAGCCCTGTTGGCTGCCGGTGGCCGCGGCAGGTCTTCAACCAGCGGAGGCTGGGGCCCCAGCACTTCGATCATCGCCTTGTGAGCGCAGATTTCGTCGCTCCAGCCCTGCGCCACGCGTGGCGCCGAACCGCCCACGCCGATGGCGCCAATCAATTGATCGTTGACGACAATGGGAAGCCCTCCCGAATTCGGGAAAAACCCGAGCTGGATCTGCTGTATTTCGGAATCCGGATTCTGGATGACCCGGTTCATCCGATTCTTGCTCGCCTCGCGGCCCATCAGGGCAGTGCGCGCCTTCATCTCCGCAGTGACGATGTTGGTATAGCCCTGGCCGTCCATGCGGTGCATGTAGACGTGGTTGCCGTCGTTATCAAGAATGTAGACGCTGACTGCGACCCCTTCCTTGCGCGCCAGGCCTTCACATGTCTCGGCAATGCGCTCTGCGGTCGCCAGGTTGATCGTGGTGAAATCGTGGATACGCCGCGCAGTTTCGCCGCTAATAACAAATTGCGACGGTGAATTCTGCGCCGCCGCGGTGGCCGCGAGCGCCAGTACCGCCAAAAGCAATCCGCCAATATGGATGCGTTTCATCATTGCTCTCCTATGGGAAGTCCGTTTTTGTCTTCGTGGATTCTGCCCCGATTCGCGATACCGCACAACCCCGTTCGGGAGATTCGGTGCCGTTGGGTGAATTGGCCGTCGAGCCAACCACTCATGTAGTCTTGAACTTAGTTCACTCGATGAGTTATAAGTAGAGCATGATTAAGCTTAACATCCATGAAGCCAAGACCCACCTGTCGAAGTATCTGGATTTGTTGGAACGGGGAGAGACGATCGTTTTGTGCAAGCGGAACATGCCGATCGCCGAGATTCGTGGTATTCCGAAAGCCCGGCTGGAAAAACGCCCGATTGGGTTGGCGAAAGGGAAATGGAAAGCGGGCAAAAAGTTTTTGGAGCCGCTTCCAGCCAAAATACTAAAATCATTTGATGGCGAGCGATGAGGCTTCTGCTCGACACGTGTTCGTTTATCTGGATCACGACCGACGCTTCGGAATTGTCCGGGCGGGCCCGAGAGCTTTTTGCCGATCCGAACAATGAAATATTCTTAAGCTCTGTTTCCGTTTGGGAGATCGCGGTCAAGAATCAGCTTGGCCGCCTACCGCTGCCCGCCTCTCCCGAAGTCTTTGTGCCGTATCAAAGGGAACTTCACGGAATTCAAAGCCTTCCCCTGGATGAAGAGTCCTGCCTTCAACTCCTGCGACTGCCACAAATTCATCACGATCCATTCGACCGCATGCTGGTGTGCCAGGCCATCGCTCAGAGCCTGTCGATTGTGACGCCTGATCCTCTCGTGACGCAGTATCCCATTCGTTGCATATGGTGAAGTTTTGTCTCGTTTTCCGTCGCGGTGTTGTTGGTTGGGTACCAGGCGATTGCGTTGGCGGACGCGCAGGGGGCAAGCATTCCTACTTCGTCTGTCCCCGAATTAAATAGGGGCGAGGAATCGAGCGTAAGCGGCGTTGCCCTCTTCGAGGCTGTACCTGTAGCCGAGAGCGGCAAGGAATCCTTCGAATGCCGAACTATCCTCTGAGGGTACTTCGAAGGCGGCGAGCACGCGGCCGAAGTCGGAGCCGTGATTGCGGTAATGAAAGAGGCTGATATTCCAGCGGCCTCCCAATGTGTCCAGGAACTGCAGGAGCGCCCCGGGCCGCTCAGGAAACTCGAATCGGCAGACCCGTTCACGGACTACGCCCTGGGCGCGGCCTCCCACCATGTACCGGACGTGCATCTTGGCAATTTCGTTGTCGGTCAAGTCGATCGTCTCGTAGCCGGCGGAGATCAGGTGCGACTGCACCTCTCTGGCGTCCTCTCGGCTGCGTACAGCCAATCCAACGAAGATCTGGGCAGCCTGCCGTCCACTGAGCCGGTAGTTGAACTCTGTCACGACGCGCCGTCCGATCGCCGCGCAGAACTGCCGAAACGCTCCGGGCCTCTCGGGAATGGTGACGGCGAACAGGGCTTCGCGGGATTCGCCGAGTTCGGCGCGCTCGGCCACGAAACGCAGCCGGTCGAAGTTCATGTTTGCGCCACTGAGCAGCGCGACAAGGTTGAGGTCGCGCGAGCCGGTTCGTTCGACCCACGTCTTCATTCCCGCAATGGCGAGGGCTCCGGCAGGCTCGACAATGGCGCGCGTGTCGTCGAAAACGTCCTTGATTGCCGCGCAGATCTCATCATTGTTGACGACGACGATTTCATCCACGGTCGCCTGGACGAGAGGGAATGTGAGCTTCCCGACCTTCCTTACGGCAACGCCGTCCGCAAAGAGCCCGACGTTGTCGAGTTCCACCGGGTGGCCCGCCGCCAGTGCCTGGCGCATGGCGTCGGAATCCACGGGTTCGACGCCGATGACACGGATTTCGGGCATGACCGCCTTCACGTATGCGCCAATGCCGGCGATCAGGCCGCCACCGCCAACTGGAACAAAAATGGCGTCGAGGCTGGCAGGCCGCTGTCGAAGGATTTCATCCGCAATTGTTCCCTGGCCGGCAATGACGAGCGGATCGTCGAAGGGGTGAATGAACGTCATGCCGCTTTCCGCCGCCAGCTTGTCGCAATGGAGTTGAGCGTCGGAATAATGGTCGCCGGCCAGTACAACTTCGGCG
>CAMAWS010000113.1 GCA_945861845.1 Candidatus Sulfopaludibacter sp. SbA3
CGGACCGGTGACCAGCTTCTACCACAGCGAAGTCACAGAGCTTTACTATGTGGTCCGCGGTGGAGGCACAGCAATGATGGGCGGCGAACTGGAGAAAGCAACCTGGGACGACTCGAACAGCGCCTCCATCAGGAACGTACGCGGACCGAGCGTCAATGGAACGATGAAGAATGCCCAACAGATGAAGTTCGCTGCGGGCGACGCTTTCATCGTCACCCCGGGCGTACCGCATTCGGTGACCTACGAAGTGAACGAAACAACCGACATCATCCGAGTCGTCGTCGATCCAAAGGGTGCTTTGACACTTAAGTAGAATTATTAAAGGAGTGCTACCGATGCGAAATATTGCGATGCCGGGGCTTGTTGCCCTGATCCTCGTCCTCGTTATGACTTATGCCCCGGCAAGCGGACACGCGCAGGGCCAGGCGCCACCTTCCTCTGGCAGGCCAGCCCCGCCGAACATGCCCGGAAACTTCACATTCATACCCAAGGGAGCACAGGAGGCGACACTCAAGTCCATCATCGACGGGGCTCCCCAGGACCAGGCGGTTCGCATGGTCGATACGCCTACCGGTCATCTCGGCGCCTATGTGCTCCATTATGAACCGCGGACACCGGCGCCCGGCGCGCCGGCTAACGCGTTCTATCACAGCGATATCACGGAGCTTTACGTTGTAACGAAGGGCGCTGGAACGATCCTGCTTGGCGGCGAACTCGCCAATCCAACGTGGGGCGACCCGAACGGCCGGGCGGTTAAAGAGATCAGCGGACCGACGGCGAACGGCCGGATGTCGGGAAGTTATACGACCCAGAAAATTGCGGCCGGCGACGTGTTTATTGTTCCGCCCGGCGTCCCGCACGCAATGGGATACGAAGTGACGACGCCCCTGGAAATACTCCGAATCGTGATCGATCCCAAGAAGCTTCTACCCGCAAAGTAGCGGCTGTGGAATTCCGGCCTGGAGTACAATAGACGCACTTAGGAGAAAACCATGTTGATCAATCGAGCATCCGATATCCCTTCGTCCGAAATCACATCCGAGGGGATTTACCACAACAGGCGCGAGTTCATCAAAACGGCATCTGCGGCCGTCGCGGCGGCCGCGACCGGATTGCTTCTTCCAGCATGTACTGAGGCTGCCGCGCCTCAACTCCCGGGCAAGCAACCAGGCAAGTACGACACGAATGAGAAGATGACGCCGTACGAAGACGTCACGACATACAACAACTTCTATGAATTCGGCACCGGCAAGGACGAGCCCGCGAAACTATCGCGCAGTTTCAAGCCACTGCCATGGACTGTCGCCGTTGAGGGCCTTGTAAAGAAGCCGGCAGTCTACGCGTACGACGACCTGATCAAGGGTCTCACGATGGAAGACCGCGTCTATCGCATGCGGTGCGTTGAAGCGTGGTCCATGGTCATCCCGTGGCTCGGATTCCCGCTTGCCGACCTGATCAAGAAACTCGAACCACTGCCATCGGCAAAGTACGTGGAGTTCACAACACTGAACGCTCCGGATCGAATGCCAGGCCAGCGCCCGTCCTTCTTTGGCGGCGGCCTCAAGTGGCCCTACGTCGAAGGCCTCCGGATGGATGAAGCAATGAATCCGCTGACGCTTCTTGCAACCGGCCTCTACGGCAAGGCGTTGCCGAATCAGAACGGCGCGCCGATCCGCCTTGTTACTCCGTGGAAGTACGGATTCAAGGGGATCAAGTCGATCGTGAAGATTCGTTTCGTCGATAAGGAACCTGGCAACACCTGGAAACTGACTGGTCCGAGCGAGTACGGTTTCTTCGCCAATGTGAACCCCACGGTCGATCATCCACGCTGGAGCCAGGCGAGCGAACGCCGGCTGGGCGAATTCCTCAAGCGGAAGACCTTGATGTTCAATGGCTATGCCGAGCAGGTAGCGCAAATGTATTCCGGCATGGACCTGCGTAAAAACTATTAGTGGGTCGAAGGTTTAATCGTTGGTGGGTAATCAAGCCGGCGGTCTTCATGGTGTGCCTCGGACCGCTGGCCTGGCTTATCTGGGCAGCCTTTACCGATAACCTCAGCGCTAACCCGATCGACGAAATCACGGACACAACGGGCCGCTGGACGCTCCGCTTCCTCCTGATTACTCTCAGCCTCACTCCGTTACGCAAAATCACCGGCTGGACCGGGTTTATCCGGTTTCGGAGAATGCTCGGCCTGTTCGCGTTTTTCCATAGCGTCCTCCATTTCACTACCTGGATCTGGCTGGACAAGTTTTTCGATACCAGCGAGATGATCAAGGACGTTGCGCTTCGGCCGTTCATTACAGCCGGATTCACGGCGTTCGTCCTGATGATTCCGCTGGCAGTAACATCCACGCGGAAATGGATCAGCAGGCTCGGTGGCCGCCGATGGCAGGCGCTGCATCGTTTGACCTACGTCTGTGCAATCGCCGGTGTGCTGCATTACATCTGGCTGGTCAAACTCGACTGGACGTATCCGGCCCAATACGCCGCCGTGTTGGCTTTACTCCTCGGCTACCGCGTGTGGGCCGCGTTTCAATCCCGGCCTGCCGCATCGAGCAAGTTACCCGATCCGAAACAGCAAGTGGGATAGGGGAGCAGGGATTTTGAAATTGGACTGCATCTCAAATCCGAAATCCGAAATATCAGATTGGACCTCGGGGAGGATCGCCAGTCCAATTCAAGATTTCGGATTTCGGGATTTGAGATGCAGGATTCGTCCAATTTCAAAATCTCGGAGTTGATTCACCACGCCACCCCCACAGCCCGCCGATATTCGATTTCGGCGCTCCGGACGCCGAAGAGCGCATTCACATGGCGGAACCGGGCGGCGGCGAGCGCAGCCTGAGCGCCTATCACATCGATCTGTGTTGTGACCTGAGCCTCAAAACGCAGACGGGATAGAGCCAGTTCCTCTTCGGACAGCCGGAGGGACTCCTCGGAAGCGCGCAGCAACTCCCGGGCGGATGCGAAGGCTTCAACGGCGACTCGGACGTCGACTTCAATCTGATCGCGAACATCCTTGGCTCGAATCTCGGCCTGACGAAGTTGACTCTGCGCCGTCTCGCGATGAGCGGCGCGCCGGCCGCCCTCAAAAAGCGGCACATTCACCTGAATACCCAGGGTTCGCGTTGGAATGAAGACGCTTCGGTTACCACTGTTGCCGTAGTCCGCAAATGCGCGAACACTCGGCAGCGCTTCGGCATGCGCAGCGCCTAAGGTAAGCCGGGCCGCGGCCAGCCGATTTTCTTCCGACCGCAACTCCGGCCGGTTCCGAAATGCAGTTGCAACAGCCTCGGCGGCCGTCGAAGGCTCGAAGGCGCCGGAGGCCAGCGCATCCGTCAACTCAACCCGGGCATCAAGTCTGTCGCCAATAGCGCGCAACAATCGGAGTTCCGAGGTCCGCGCCTGATTGCGTGATTCCACAAATTCATACTGGTCGGCCGCAAGCCTGGCCTGGGCACGGGTAACATCAAGACCCGTTCCTGCGCCCGCCTCTCTTCTGTCGCTCGCAAGCTTGAGCAGAGTCTCATCCAGGGCAATTTGCGCGGTCACCGATTCGGCCCTTGCGCGAGCGCGCTGAACGCCGAAGTACAGAGTTGCAACCATTGCTGCAACGCGATTCCTTACAGCCTGGGTGTCGAACTCCGAGGACCCGGCAGATTCCCGCGCCGACCGGTATCTGCGAATAAGACTGAGGTCCAACAGGGGTTCCGAGTACAGGACTCGCGCGTCCAGGTTGCTGAATGGCCCGGCCATGTGTGGAATGCCAGGAAAGTCCAGTCCTCGGGATCCCAGATTGATCGTCTGATTGGTATACCCCGCCGCGCCGCTGACATTCGGAAGCAACGCGGAAAACTGTTCTTTGGCTCGTGAGCGCGCCTGGATCTGTACTTCCCCGGCGATGCCGACATCCGCATTGCTCTCGAGCGCGGCCCGAATGGCGTCGTTCACAGTCAAGGTTCGCTGCGGGCCCTGCTGTCCGGCGGCCGGAAGGCAGATCATCGCCAGGATTACCAATTGAAAAACAGCTTTCATCCACATAAAGTGCCCCTCGCCTCAAGATATTCGCTATCATACCGATCCTGACTCCGGATGATCCTAATGAAGTACTTTCTGTTGCTGGCTGCGTTGTTCCAATACACGCTTTCGGTCGACGTTGACCTGGCGGTATTCAATCTCTCCGTTACAGACAGGAACGGCCGCCCAGTCTCCGGCCTGACTCAGGATAATTTTCGAGTCCTCGAAGAGGGCACAGAACAACACATCAGGATATTCCAGCCTGAAGACAGCCCTGCCACAGTCGGTCTTGTCATCGATAACAGCGGAAGCATGGTTAAGAAGCGCGCCGAAGTGGTGAAAGCCGCCAACGCCTTTGTCGCAGCGGTTCACCCCGATGACGAAGTCTTCATCGTCAATTTCAACAGGCGAACCTGGCTCGGGCTGCCGCCGTCAATGTTGTTTACCAGCAATATCCTGCAGCTTCGGACGGCCCTGCTTACCATCGGCGCCGAAGGCACTACGGCACTTTACGACGCAGTCCAGGCAGGCCTGAAACACCTCGAAAAAGGAACCAGGCAGCGAAAGGCTCTCGTTGTTCTCAGCGATGGCGGCGACAATGCAAGCCTGGCCACGCTGGATGAAATCAGCCAGACAGCAGCTCGATCGAGCGCCACCATCTATGCCATCGGTCTCTATGATCGTGATGAAAGGAACCGGCAGCCCGGCGTATTACGGGACCTCGCGAGATCGACTGGAGGCCGAGCCTACTTTCCGACTCGCCCCGTAGCTTTGCACGAAGTGTGGCGCGATATTGCCGGCGACCTTCGGGGGCAATACACAATCGCGTTTGCCTCAAGCAACAGCCGCCACGACGGTTCTTTCCGGAAGGTCAAGGTCACTGCCGTCGACAATCGAGGCCGCCCACTGGAAGTCCGCACTCGCCCAGGCTATACGACACCGATCTCCAATTAGCATGGTAGAATTCCGCCATGCCATATCCTGAATTTCTCATTCAACCGATGCGTGAAGAATTAACCCGTTTGGGCGTCGAAGAAACCCGGACGCCCGAAGAACTTGATGCTGTAATCAGCAATACGAAAGGCACGGTAATGGTTATCGTGAACTCCGTATGCGGGTGCGCAGCAGGACGAGCCCGTCCGGGCGTTGCGATGGCTTTGAAAAATGCCGTCGTCCCGGACAAAGTAGTGACCGTATTTGCCGGCGGAGATATCGAAGCGACAGATCGTGCGCGGAGCTATTTCAAAGGATATCCGCCGTCATCGCCTGCCGTAGGGCTGTTGCAGGACGGCCAGATTGTTTACATGCTGCAACGGCATCAGATCGAAGGCCGCGAGGCGCCCGAAATCGCGAAGGATCTTACCGACGCGTTCAGCAAGTTCTGCGCCCCCGTCGCGAAATAGCAAATAAGGGGCAAGGAAATGAGGGACAGTGAGCAATTTCTGTACTGCAAGAAATTGCTCACTGTCCCTCATTTCCTTCGAGCAGGTAATCCAGCCACAGATTTGAAAGCTTTTCCTGAACCGTGTTCTGGCTTAGCCGTGTGTTCAGGTTCTTGAAATCGACGTGGTCCATGGGCTGATCCTGGTTGAGGCAGGAGAAGATGATCGTTTCTTTTCCGGTAGCAGGATCGATGTGCCTCTGCAGGCACTGCGCGCATACTTCCTTCATCATGCACTGCATGGGCGAGTTGATGCTGGCAATCGCTATATGATTGGGCTGCAGCAGCGGCTCCAACACGCCGTGCCGCGCGTCCTTCACCGCCGCCATCATGCGGTCTGAGCCGATAGCGATAATGCGATTCACGCCGGATAGTGGCACCAACGGCTCGCCGAGTTCCCCGCGGCCGTATGTCACCATCGCCTGAACGATATTCCCGCGGAAGTGACGATCCTGGGGACGTTTGGGCTGAATGGACGCGCCCGTGTCCGTGCTCCATATAACCTGGTCGGTTGCGGCCTCGATCTCTTCCCGTTTGAAAAGATCCTCGCCTTTCTTGTATCCGGCGAAGTAGATGACGCGATTCCCCTTTTCGCGCATTTCCTTGGCTATCGAGAACAGGACGGCGTTTCCGAGCCCACCACCAGCCAGCAGCACATTCTCCGATGGCTCGATTTCCGTCGGCGCGCCGGTCGGACCCATGACAACGACGGGCTCTCCTGGACGCAGGTACGCGCACAAGCGAGACGAAACCCCGAGTTCGAGCGTAATCAGCGAAAGCAAACCCTTTTCCCGGTCAACCCATGCGCCGGTCAGCGCTATGCCTTCCATAAGCAACCGCGTGCCGTTGGCGCTTCGGGCGTGTGTTTCGTAGTTCTGAAGCCGGTAAAACTGCCCCGGCCTGAACCGCCGAGCCGCGGCAGGGGCCCTTACGATTACTTCCACAATGGTGGGCGTCAGCCTGCGAACCTCTTCGACTCGTGCGACCAGTTCGTCCTCGATCCTGGCTGTAAGGTTTCTCCAGGCAAGATCGCGCTCCGGCTGACGGTCTTCGTCAAGCGCGGCGATTTCATCCCGGAAGAGTCCGGCCACGTGAGGATAGAAGTCCCGGGCAGACGCCATGGCCTTCACGACGTTGCCGGCATAAACCGGGTGATTGTCGCCGTAATAGCTGATGAACCGGCCGTCTTTGGCATATGAAGTGAGGCATCCGCCGCGGGTTCCCTCGGCCACCGGCTGAAGCGAAAATGTGCCGTCGCCATTGCGCTCGGCGCGATGGGGAGCAAAGAATTTCTTCCGGCTATCGAGCTTGAAAGTGCCCTCGTGCTCCTTCTCGTAGGTGATGTTCGGGCTCGTTCCTGCAGCCACCATCACCGCGCGGGCGGGCAGGTCAAGAACACGATCCTTGCCCTTGAAGCGCAGCGCCTGGACATGGTTGGAGTCATCAACGATGGCTTCCTCGGGCGCCAATCCCTCGATGAAGGAAATGCCTTCCTCCAGAGCCTTGATCACTTCTTCATGGTTCAGGCGATACGCGGGCGAATCGACCAGCCTTTTGCGATAAACGATTGAAACCCCGCCCCATGCCCGAACCAATGGCACGAAATTCGGATTCTCCCCGGCGGCCGCCGCGCGAGCGCGCTCGGCCCTGACGGCAGCTCCATGATCGAGAAATTCCTGCAGGATTTCGAGTTCCTGCTTGTTGTAGCAGGCAAGGACTGCCTCTTGTCCCATTTTGGCGACCAGCCGCTCGTATCGATCCAGGGTCTTCTCGACCTGCACGGGGTAATACGCGAAAAGCTCGGTCGCCGTGTCGATGGCGGTAAGTCCGCCGCCGATCACCAGGGCCGGCAGCCGCACCTGCAGATTCGCAAACGCAGATCGCTTGAAGGCGCCGGTCAGTTGCAGGGCCATGAGGAAGTCCGAGGCCTTGCGAATGCCGCAGGCAAGATTGTTCTTGATGTCGATGATCGTGGGACGGCCCGCTCCGGCCGCAATGGCTATGTGGTCAAAGCCCCATTCCCACGCATCGTCAATCGTCAACGTGCCGCCGAATCGAACCCCTCCGTACATTCGAAGAAGCTCGCGCCGGGCCAGCGTGAGGTGGAGAAGCGTAAGGAAGTTCTTGTCCCAGCGAACGGTGATTCCGTATTCGGACACGCCTCCAAATCCTTCCAGGATTCGTTCATCCAGGGGGCGATAGAAATCCGGCCACGAGCGAATTGGCTGGGGAGCGATTCCCGGGGTTCCCGTAAGCTCTTCATCGAGGGGTTCGATCTTGAGGCCATCCACGCCCACAACGCCGAATCCCTCGTTCAACAGGTAGTGCGCCAGCGTGTATCCTGCTGGACCCATGCCGACGACCAGGACGCTCTTCCCGTTATAAGGCAGCGGATACGGACGCGCGATGTTCAGGGGATTCCATCGAGTCAACAGACCGTAGATTTCGACACCCCACGGCAGATTCAATGTATCGGTAAGAACCCCGGTTTCGATTTCCGGAATATTGACCGGTTCCTGTTTCTGGTAGATGCACGCCTTCATGCAGTCGTTACAAATCCGATGTCCGGTGCCGGGACACATCGGGTTGCTGATCATTACCAGGGCGAGCGCGCCAACAGCATCGCCGTTCTTCCGCAAGAAATGCATTTCGGAAATCTTCTCGTCGAGGGGACAACCATCCAGGGGGATGTCGAGGGGGTTTACGACGATCTTGCCCGCGGCGTCCTTGATTCCCTTGGTGCACGTATCCTTGTCGCGCTCATGGCAGAGTATGCAGTAGTGAATTTCGCTGAGGACCTCGCGCGAATTCATGCGGGGATCGGTAAGCCCAAACCCGTCGCGCCGCCGCAATCGCCCATCGGGGCCGATCAAGGCCTCGGGCAAACCGGGACTGGGGCGTTGGATCTGGACAAGATTGAAATGTTCGATGGACTCGGGGAACCGGAAGCTTACCCAGTGCTTGAACGCGGG